>JAEUKM010000393.1 GCA_016793085.1 Rhodospirillaceae bacterium | reverse complement strand
ATCGCGACCAGCGGCCACTTCAATCCTTCGTACAGCGCAAAGCCGATGATGCAGCCCAAAAAGGCGTTGAGCCAGCTTAACGGCGTGAAAGGCAGGGCGGGGGCGAACGTGCGCCAGGTTTCAGCCAGCAGCGCTGGCTCGCCCGCCCGCCACAAGGCGATGGGGCGCAAAAATGGAATGGTATCTGCCACAGCGGCGTGGGCGGCCTGGCGGGCGGCCAGCGCGGTCTTGGCTTCGGCGGCCAGCTCGCCCTGCACCACGGGCGCCATGGTTTGGTAGCGCACGCCTGTTTCCACGTCCTTCACATGCGCCTGGGCCTGGGCCAACAGGGCAGCAGTACGGGCAGAATACTGGCTGGCGAAGGGTCCGGCCTGCGACGCCGCCAGCGCGAAAACCGCCACAAAAACCGCGGCGAGAAAGCGGTCAACAGTGCTCAACAGCCAAACCAAGCGAATCCACCACAGTTAACATTTAGGCCGCGTGGCGCGGCCGGTTCCGGGCAGTCTCAACATCCGGAGCAGTTTTGCAACGCCTGATCGTCTCGACTATAAGCGGCCCGCCAGACCTTGCGAGATGTCCCTCTTTTCCGATGCGCACCGACCTGTTTGATTTTGAACTTCCTGCCGAGCGCATCGCCGCCCGGCCCATAACGCCCCGCGACGGGGCGCGGTTGCTGCACGTAACGCGCGAAGCCTGGGCCGACCGGGCCGTACGCGACATTCCAACCTTACTGAAGCGCGGCGACGTCATGGTGTTCAACGACACCCGTGTCTTGCCCGCGCGCCTTCTGGGCCAACGCGGTTTGGTGCCGGTGGAGTTGCTGCTGCACCGGCCCGTGGATGAGGCCGCGTGGGATGTGTTCGCCAAGCCGGGCAAGCGCCTGAAGCCGGGGCAGGTCGTGACATTGCAAGGCGGGCTTGAAGCCGAGGTGCTGGCCAAGAGTGATGAGGGCCTGGTGCGCGTACGCTTCAGTAAAAGCGGTGCCGACCTGATCGCGGCGTTTCACGCCACGGGCCACATGCCGCTGCCGCCCTACATCCGCCGCGCCGACGACGCACAAGACCGCGCCGACTACCAGACCGTCTATGCGGCGCACGATGGCTCTGTCGCGGCCCCCACGGCAGGCCTGCACTTCACGCCCGAACTTCTGAAGGCGGTGGATGCGGCGGGCGCCAAACGCGTGCATGTCACGCTGCATGTGGGGGCGGGGACGTTCCTGCCGGTGAAGGTGGAAGACACCGACGCCCACACCATGCATGCCGAATGGGCCGAAGTGAGCGCCGAGACAGCGGACGTTATCAACACGGCCCGCCGCAGCGGCGGGCGCATCATCGCAGTCGGCACCACCTCGTTGCGCACGCTTGAATCAGCGGCGACCGACGGCCAGGTGCAACCTTTTTCCGGCGACACCGCCATCTTCATCACGCCCGGCTACCGCTTCAAGGCGGTGGACGTGCTGATGACCAACTTCCACCTGCCCAAGTCCACGCTGTTCATGTTGGTCAGCGCGTTCGCGGGTCTGGACCACATGAAATCGGCCTATGCGCATGCCATCCGCTCGGGGTATCGCTTCTACTCCTATGGTGACGCCTCGTGGCTGGAGAAAGCCCCCGCCCCATGACCGCTGCACGTTTTGAACTGCTGGCAACCGACGGCCTCGCGCGCCGGGGCAAATTGCACACCGCCCATGGGCTGGTGGATACGCCCGCCTTCATGCCCGTGGGCACGGCGGCGACCGTGAAAGCCATGTTCACCGACACGGTGGCGGCCACGGGCGCGCAGATGATCCTGGCCAACACCTATCACCTCATGCTGCGCCCCGGCGCCGAACGCGTGGCCAAGTTCGGCGGCGTGCGCAAGTTCATGGGCTGGGACGGCCCGATCCTCACCGATTCCGGCGGCTATCAGGTCATGTCGCTGGCCCAGTTGCGCAAGATCGACGGCGGCGGAGTCACGTTCCAGTCGCACATCGACGGCTCGAAGCATTACCTCTCCCCCGAACGCTCCATCGAGATCCAGCATCTGTTGGATGCCACTATCACCATGTGCTTCGACGAATGCACGCCGTACCCGGCCACCAAGGACGAAGTGGCGGCCAGCATGCGGCTCTCCATGGGCTGGGCGCAGCGGAGCAAAGGCGCGTTCAAGGCGCGCGACGGTTATGGGTTGTTCGGCATCGTCCAGGGCGGCGTGCACGCGGACTTGCGCGAAGAATCGGCCGTGGCCCTGAAAGCGATCGGATTCGATGGCTACGCGATTGGCGGGCTGGCCGTGGGCGAGGGGCAAGAGCTGATGTTCTCGACCCTCGACGTCACGACACCGCATTTACCATCTACTCATGCGCGCTATCTCATGGGGGTGGGCAAGCCCGGTGATCTGGTGGGGGCGGTCGCGCGCGGGGTGGATATGTTCGATTGCGTGCTGCCCACGCGCTCGGGCCGCACGGCGCAAGCGTTCACCACGCGCGGACCCCTGAATATGCGCAATGCCAAGCACGCCGACGACCCCCGGCCGCTCGATGAAAACGTCAATTGCCCCGCCAGTCGCAATTACAGCCGGGCCTACCTGCATCATCTCATCCGCAGCGATGAAATCTTGGGCCTGATGCTGCTGAGTTGGCATAATGTGGCGTACTATCAGCACCTGATGAAGCAGATGCGCGATGCCATCGCCGCCGGAACATTCAGCGCCTTCGTCCAAGACTTCGCCGCCTCGCAAAACGGCGAAGCCAGCGATGCCGGATAAAGAGGCGATCCGCCGCTTTGCTTTCGATGTGGGGTTCGATGCGGTGCGCTTTGCCCGCGCTGAAACGTCTGTCCAAACTCAAAAGCGCTTGCGCGATTTCATCTCTCAAGGATTGCACGGCGACATGGGTTGGATGGCCGAGAAGGCCGACCGGCGCGCTCACCCACAAACCCTGTGGCCCGCGGCGCGCTCGGTCATCATGCTGGGGCTTAATTACGGGCCGGGTCACGACCCGCGCGAGCTTCTGCAACATACCGAACGCGGCGTGGTCAGCGCCTACGCCCGCAACAAGGACTACCACGACGTTCTGAAAAAGCGCCTCAAGCGGCTGGCCATGTGGCTGCACGAAACCAGCGGCCATGAGGTGAAAATCTTTGTCGATACGGCACCCGTGATGGAAAAGCCGCTCGCGCAGGCGGCGGGTCTGGGCTGGCAGGGCAAGCACACAAATCTGGTCTCGCGCGAGTTCGGCTCGTGGCTGTTTCTAGGCGAAGTGTTCACCACGCTGGAGATTGAACCCGACGCGCCCGAGGCCGATCACTGCGGGGGCTGTTCGCGCTGTCTGGAGGTGTGCCCCACGGCCGCATTCATGGGCCCTTACAAGCTCGATGCGCGCCGCTGCATCTCGTACCTCACCATCGAGCACAAGGGCCACATTCCGCGCGATCTGCGGGCGCTGATGGGTAATCGCATCTATGGCTGCGACGACTGCCTGGCCGTCTGCCCCTGGAACAAGTTTGCGCACACGACCGGCCTCAATGATTTTCTGCCGCGCGCCGAACTGACCGCGCCGCGCCTGGCAGATTTGGTTACGTTGGATGACGCCGGGTTCCGCGCGCTGTTCGCGGGCTCGCCCATCAAACGCATTGGCCGGGATCGTTTCATCCGCAATGTGCTGATCGCCATCGGCAACAGCGGTGATGCGGGATTGGCGGCGTGCGCGGAACTCCTGCTGAATGATCCTGCACCCGTGGTGCGCGCCGCCGCCGTGTGGGCGTTCAAGCGGCTTGTCTCTTCTTCGGCGTTCGCATTGGCCCACGCAAAATACGCTGCCGCTGAAACCGATACCGAAGTTGCCGCCGAGTGGCGCTCTTAAAACGAAACCGGCGGACTGCGCTTGCTTAACGCAGCCCGCCGGTTCAGGCGTCCATCCCCCGATGAACAGCGTAACTTTTAATGCGCGGTTATTCCTGCACGGCCAACGCGCGGGCCAGTTGGCTTAAAGCCTCCTGGTGCTTTTCATTGCCGATGTTCGAGAAGTTGCGCGCAAGCTCCAGGCACATGCGCTGACGCTGGCCAACCGTACCTTCGTCTTCGCGGCCGTCCAGGCCTTCGTAGAAGAAAGTGATGGGCACATTGAGCACGCGTGAAATTTCGTAAAGCCGGCCCGCCGAAATGCGGTTGATGCCGCGCTCGTATTTGTGGGCCTGCTGGTAGGTGACGCCGATCATGTCGGCCATCTGCTGCTGACTTAAGCCCAACATCACCCGGCGTTCGCGGATCCGGATGCCGACATGACGGTCGATGTCGTTGGCCCGATTCGCCGGGACAGCCCGCGTTTGTGGTTCGATCATGTTCATATCAATCCCAACCTGGGGTCTTAGTATTGAGGGGCCGTTCAGCCCCGGTTGCGGTTTTCTGTTCGGAAACGCCGCACCTTTCAGTTGAAAGAATACCTGAAGGGCGTTTTGACCCCGCCGGGAGAATTGTAAAAAATTGTTATAGGCCAAGCCGTTCGTAATTAAATTATCGTATTTAAAATCAATACTTTATGGCGATTTCGAAATCGTATCGCAGGTGCATTTAGCACCAAAGCGGTCCCTCAACCGCGCGCCAGAAGAGAAAGCCGGCCGACGCGAAAGGGCTTCGCGCCTGGGTTGGAGGGCAAAAGGGGCCGAGTCCGGCGTTGAGGAGCGGTCCTTACGTCCGGTCCTTGGAAAGCTTGTCCAGCTTGGCCTGCATGGCGTCGAGCTGGGATTTCAGCGAATCGAGGTTTTCGCTGCCCGGCGCCGCCGCCGGTGTGCCGCCGCCCGTGTCGGTCTTGGTCTGGGCGGCGAAGGGGTTGAACATCTTCATGGCGTTTTCGAACAGCGCCAGGTTCTGCTTGCCCATCTCTTCCATGCGCTGCATGGGGAACAGGCCTTTGAAGGCGTTCTGCATCATGCTGCGCATCTGCTCTTCGTTCTGCGAGAAGGATTCCATGCTGTGCTCCAGGTAGCGCGGCAGCACGCCGCCCAGCGAATCGCCGTAGAACGCGATCACCTGGCGCAGGAACTTGATGGGCAGCAGCGATTGTCCTTTGCCTTCCTGCTCGACGATGATCTGGGTCAGCACTGAACGTGTAATGTCGTCGTTGGTCTTGGCGTCGGTGACTGTGAACTCGATGTTCTGGCGCACCATGTTGGCCAGGTCCTCCAGCGTCACGTAGCTGGATGTGGCCGTGTTGTAGAGCCGGCGGTTGGCGTACTTCTTGATGTTCACCACCGGGCTTTTTTCGGTGCTCGTGGCTGCTTCGGCCATATACGGTCCCCTCGTCATTTTGCGCGGTGCCGTAAACGGCGACCTGTGCATTTGCTTAAGGGAAATTGTGCTCTGCACAACCTTCGCTGTCAAAGCCTTGCTGGGCCAGGGGTCCCCCAAGATTGCGCTGCCATGGGGCGGTGCGAAATGAGTATAGTCTTAGGCCATGAGCACGCCCCCCACCGATTACGATGCCCTGGCCCGCCGTTACCTGGACCTCTGGCAGCAGGAAATGGCGAAAATGGCCCAAGACCCCCAGGCCGCGGGCGCCTGGGCGAACCTGTTTCAGGGTATGATGCAGAATGCCGCCACCTGGACCAAACCCGGACAAAACCCTGCCCCAGCCCCGTCTGGGCCCGCGTCCGCTGCCGCTGCACATGGCGATGGAGGGCTGGCTGTTGCAGATGTCCTTCGCCGGATTGATGCCCGTCTGGACAGCATCGAACGGCGGCTCGCCGCGCTCGAAGCCGCCCCTCTCGGGCCCGCTGCGCCAGCTGGCCGCCGAACAAAACCAAAGCCCTGATGCTTTTCTAGGCGCTGATGGCGCGCTGATTAATCCGGTTGCATTCGTCGACGCCCTGACGCGGCAAGCCAAAGCGCGCATGGAGCAGCTGGCCGGCGGCATCGCGCGCTACCAGACGCATCCTTACCGGCGCACGCGCGCACCGGCAAAAGCCGTATGGACCAACGGCAGCGCGTGTTTGCGCGATCATGGCGGCGATGGCGTTCCAACGCTGTTCGTGCCCTCGCTCATCAACCGCGCCTACATTCTCGATCTCTCCGACGACCGCAGCCTGATGGACTACGCTGGCCGGCACGGCACACATGCGTTTCTGCTCGATTGGGGTGCGCCCAACGCCGCCGAGCAGCGGTTTCATCTGGAGGATTACATTCTGGGCGTGCTGGTGCCCGCACTCGAGCACGTGAAGCACATCACCGGCCAGAGGCCGCGCCTTGCCGGGTACTGCATGGGCGGCACTATCAGCGCCGCCGCAGCCGTATTGCGCCCCGATGCCATCTCGGGCCTGGTGCTGTTGGCGGCACCCTGGGACTTTCACGTCGACAGCGGCGCCACGCGGCTGTTGCTCACGCAGTTCCGGCCCTTCATTGAAATGATGCTGGAGACAACCGGTGTCGCGTCGGTGGATTTCCTGCAAGCGATGTTCGCCACCCTCGATCCCACGCTCGTCAGCCGCAAGTTCCGGGGTTTTGCTGCGCGCGATACATCGGCTGACGCCGCGCGGCGCTTCGTGGAACTGGAAGATTGGCTGAACGATGGCATTGCTCTCGCCGGGCCCGTGGCGCGCGAAACATTTTTCGCGTGGTACGGCGACAATGCGCCCGCCCGCAAGACGTGGACCATCGACGGCACGCTGATCGACCCGCGCAAAATTTCAGTGCCGGCGCTGGCCGTCATTCCGGCGCAGGACCGCATCGTGCCCCCGGCCTCGGCGCTGGCGCTGGCCAATCTCATTCCGGCGTGTGAGGCGCGCACGGTGGAACTCGGGCACATCGGCATGATCGCCGGCGGCCGGGCGGTGGAAACGGTCTACGCGCCGTTGCTGGAGTGGCTAAAAAAGACGTAGAATCAATGCGATATGGCGAGCCGATGCATAGGGGCCATGCAACTTTGTTGCGGCGCGATACAGGTGTTGAACCTATATCTGTGCAGGCTTAAAACCGCGCTCCTTTCTGTAGACTGCGCTTCAAGATCTTCCGCTCTCCCTTCACCGGAGTTCATTTCATGTCCGACATCGTCATCGCCTCCGCCACGCGCACAGCCATCGGCTCTTTCGGCGGCTCGCTCGCAAACCTTACCGGCGCCGAGTTGGGCCAGATCGTCATTACCGAAGCCTTGAAGCGCGCGGGCGTGAACGCGGCGGACGTTTCGGAAGTGGTGATGGGTCAGGTGCTGACGGCGGCGCAAGGCCAGAACCCGGCGCGTCAGGCCTCCATCAAGGCGGGCGTGCCCAAGGAAGTGCCGGCCATGACCATCAACCAGGTGTGCGGCTCTGGCCTGAAGGCCGTGGCCTTGGGCGCCATGTCGATCAAAGCCGGCGACGCATCCATTGTCGTTGCGGGCGGCCAGGAAAGCATGAGCCTCGCGCATCATGCCATCAACATGCGCAACGGCCTGAAGATGGGCGATGGCTCGTTCATCGACACCATGATCCGCGACGGGTTGTGGGATGCCTTCAATGGCTATCACATGGGCACCACGGCCGAGAACATCGCCGAGAAGTGGCAGCTGACGCGCGCGAAGCAGGATGAATTTGCCGCGGGCTCGCAAGCCAAGGCGGACGCGGCCATCAAGGCGGGCAAGTTCAAGGATGAAATTGTTCCGGTCACCATCACCGTGAAAAAAGAGCAGAAGATTTTCGACACCGACGAATACGTGCGCGCCGGAACCACCGCCGACGTGCTGGCGAAACTGAAACCCGCCTTCTCCAAGGAAGGCACCGTGACCGCGGGCAACGCCTCGGGGCTTAACGACGGGGCTGCCGCCGTGGTGGTGATGACCGCGGCCGAAGCGGCCAAGCGCAACATCAAACCGCTGGCCCGTATTGCCGCCTGGGCGCAAGCCGGCGTGGACCCGGCCATCATGGGCACCGGGCCCATTCCGGCCACGCGTAAAGTTCTGGAAAAGGCGGGCTGGAAAGCCGCCGACCTTGACCTGATCGAGGCCAACGAAGCCTTCGCCGCGCAATCCTTAGCCGTGTGTCACGACCTTGGGTTCGACCCGGCCAAGGTGAACGTGAACGGCGGGGCCATCGCGCTCGGTCATCCCATCGGCGCATCCGGATGTAGAGTCCTCGTCACGCTGATCCATGAGCTACAGAAGCGCAAAGCGAACAAAGGCCTCGCCACGCTCTGCATCGGCGGCGGCATGGGCATCGCCATGGCGATTGAGCGGATTTAAGCCACCGCCAGCTTTTCCCCGATCAAACGGTTCGTCAGCCAGACGAAGCGTGCGTTCAGCACCACGGCGGCCACCAGCAAGCCAATCGCCAGCCCCCACCACACGCCCAGGGGGCCGAGGCCCCAGGTGAAGGCCATCAGCCAGGCGATGGGGAACGCGATCAGCCAGTAGCTGACCCCCGCCAGAATCATCGACGTGCGCGTGTCCTTTAGGCCGCGCAAGGCGCCCACGGCCACCGTCTGCGCGCCGTCGAAGATCTGGAAGAAGGCGCTGATCATCAAGAGCGGCACCACCAGCGCGATCACCTCGGCGTCCTTGGGATCGGCCGGGTCCAGACTGAACAGCAGCGCGATCTGGTGCGGGGCCACGAACATGATGAACGCCGTGAAGAACATGAAGCCTACGCCCAGCACCAGAGCGGCCACACCGGCCTGCCGCGCCAGCACGGGTTCTTTCGCGCCCATGTAGTAACCCACACGCACGTTGGCCGCATGCCCGATGGACATGGGCACCATGAACGCCAGCGAGGCGACGTTGATCGTCACCTGGTGTGCCGCAAGCGCGGTCACGCTGATGGTGCCCATCATCAACGCACCCGCCGTGAATAGCAGCGCCTCCACGGCGATGGTGACGGCAATGGGCCAACCCAGGCCCAGAAGTTCGCGCACCAGCGGCCACTCGATGGGCCCGCGCGTAACATAGCGGCTTAAGGCAGGCACCAGTTTGATCCAGGCGTAGGTGACGATCAGCATGCCCCAGGTGGTGATGGCGGTGGCGGTCGCCGAGCCGATCAGGCCCATTTCCGGCAACCCAAAGGCGCCGTGGATCAGGCCGTAGTTCAGAAACCCGTTCACAATCAGCCCGCCGAAGGAAACGGCCATCACCATGCGCGGATGGTTCATGGAGGCGAGGTAGACGCGCAGATTGGCGAGCCACAGCAGCGCGGCGGCACCGGCCAGCAGTACGCGCACATAACCGCTGACGTTCACGGCCAGATCGCCCGGCTGGTTGATCATGGCCAGCAGCGGCTCCAGGTTCCACAGCAGCAGCAGGGCCGGGGCCAGCATGAAGGTGGCGATCAGAAGCCCGGCGCGGAACACGGGCGCGATGCGCTCCAGGGCATCCGCGCCGCGCGCGTGCGCGATGAGAATGCCTGAGCTTGAGGCGACCCCCTGCAGGATCATGATGCTGGTGAAGAAAATCGCGGCCCCCAGGCCGCCCGCGGCGATGGCCTCGCCGCCGAGCGCGCCTAAAAGCACGGTGTCAGTGACGCCCATGCCGATCTGGGCCAATTGGGCGATGGCCAGCGGCCCTGCCAGCTTGAAGGTGGCGCGCAGTTCCTGATTGAAGCGAAGCGGTTGAATCGTTTGGGCAGACATAGCGGAAATCCTGGGGCCGAAGGCGCGGCGCCCGAAGGACACCGCAAATCAATTGTGAGGGCGCGTGGCGTGGTGGTGGGGCCGACGCGACGGCAGGCCGGTATAACGCGGTGCGGAGCAAAAAAGCATGGGCGGCCTCCCTCAGTCGTGGTTGCGGAAAGGGCGCTCTCGTAAGCCCGCCCTGCGCGAAAGTCAATGGCAAGGAGATGAATCGGGGGCGTGAATAACGCGATGCGGACTCATGATGCAGTGCACGCTGGACCTTTGAGCGTGGAAAATAATCGGGCCGCGCAAACCTGTCTTTGCAGGACCGAACCGCGCTGCCCTATCATTGCGGCCAAGCTGGGGAGCTTCAAAAGCAAAGAAGGGGAAGGGCATGGGCGTATCAAGAGTGGCGGTGGTCACGGGCGGCACGCGCGGCATCGGCAAAGCCATAAGCGTGGCGCTGAAGCAGGCTGGCCACAAAGTGGCGGCCAACTACTGCGGCAACGACGAGGCCGCGAAAGCCTTCACGGCGGAAACGGGCATCGCCGCTTACAAGTGGGACGTGGGCGATTATGCTGCCTGCGTGGCCAGCATTGCGCAGATCACGAAGGACTTAGGGCCTGTCGATATCGTGGTGAACAACGCCGGCATCACGCGGGACGGCACCATGCATAAGATGAACGTGGAGCAGTGGCAGGACGTGATCGCCACCAATCTCGGCTCCTGCTTCAACATGTGCCGCGTGGTCATCGACAGCATGCGCGCGCGCAACTTTGGGCGCATCGTCAACATCGGCTCCATCAACGGGCAGGCCGGCCAGTACGGCCAGGTGAACTACGCCGCCGCCAAGTCGGGGATTCACGGTTTTACCAAGGCTTTGGCGCAAGAAGGCGCGGGCAAGAACATCACCGTCAACGCCATCGCGCCCGGTTATGTGGACACCGACATGGTGCGCGCCGTGCCGCCGCCGGTGCTGGAAAAGATTATCGCGCGCATTCCGGTGGGGCGCTTGGGCCGCGCCGACGACATCGCGCGCGGGGTGATGTTCCTGGTGGCCGACGATGCCGACTTCATCACCGGCTCGACCATCAGCATCAACGGCGGGCAGCATATGTATTAAAAATAACTCCGACTGTACTTTTCATTTCGTCCGCTCCGCGTCCGAAGATGAAAATAAAGTCAGAGTTATTTTTGGCGAGCACAAACAAAAACGCGGAGCCCGTTACCGGGCTCCGCGTTGAGGTTTTATGTGAGCGCGTTTTACCGC
>JAEUKM010000379.1 GCA_016793085.1 Rhodospirillaceae bacterium | reverse complement strand
GCCACCTCCAGCAGGGCTGCCAGCGGCCGTCCGCGGTTCAGGCTGCCCGCGTACAGGGCCAAGGGCCCGCGCAACAGGTGCGGATACTTCTGCAGCACATCCAGGGCCGCGTCGGTGGACTGGCCCATCAGCGAGGTGTCGCAGCCGTCCGGGGCCACCGAAATAAACGCAGGCGAGAATCCGCGCGCCTCGAACCAGGCCTTGATGTCGGGCGAGGCCGCGAACACGTGCGCGGTTTTCCAGCGCAAGGCGGCCAAGCGCAGTTTGTCGGCCAGCCGCGACAGGAATCCTTGGCTGGCGCTGTCGGGCGGCACCTCGCGCGCATCCAGCGCCAGCGGCACGCCTTCCAGCGCGCTGTAGATGGCTGCGGCGACGGCCCCTTTGCGCGGCGGATAGGCCAGTACGGCAACATCTACGTCGCGCAACCCCAACAGCCCCATCAGCAGCGAAAAGCCATACCCGCGCCGGGGCCGGGTGTCGGTGGGCGTGCCGAATTTCCGTGTGAGCGTGGGCAGGCGTTTGAACGTGCGCGCGGGTGGGGCGGCATCGGGCGCGCCACGCGCGGCCAGCACCGTCAGCTTGTGCCCGGCGGCAGCGATGCCCGCCACCAGCCCGCCGCGGCGGTCTGGGCCGATGGCGGGCGAGGCGCTGACCCAGGGGTCCACATAGACAATGTGAAGCGGGCCGTGCTGCTGCGGGGAAACAGTCATGGGGGCGGTTATAACCTTAGGCCCGCCCCAAGCCATAGTGTTAACGGCCCTAAAGGGCAGAGAATCATACCAGGGCTTGGGGTTACGGGGTGCTCGCGGGTCTGGCTGCGCCCGCGTAATCCGCTTGGCCCGCCGCTACGTATCTAAAACAGTGCAAGTCGTGGCAGCCTTGCGCCTGAAAACCCTTTGTTATGAGGGGTTTAAGACGCATTCACCGCCGCTGTACCTTGGGGACCAGCCTTTTGCGTGGCATACTGCCGCTGCAGACGACAGGTCCTGAGATGGTCTTGGGATCTGGGAGAGCGCGATGGCTCATACGCATCACCACCACACCACGCCTCATGCTCTGATGGGGCATCACCCGCAGGGCGATGCGCTGTGGGCCTATGCGGCGGGCACGCTCGATGAAGCGTCCAGCGTTCTGGTGGCGACACACTTGGCGCTGTGCCCGAGCTGCCGCGCCGATGTGGCGCGTATGGAAGCCATGGGCGGCGAGATGCTGGAAGACGTGGGCACGGCTGCCATGTCCGCGTCCGCCTTCACCGACATTCTCTCGCGCATTGACGAACCTGTTGAAGCCAAGCCCGCCGCACAGCCCGTTCGTGCCGCGCACAACGACACGCTCTTGCCGCGCCCTCTGCGCGACTATGTGTCGGGTGACGCCCCATGGAAAAAACTCACCACGGGCGTTGAGTACATCGATCTGAAGGTGCGCGCTGAAGGCCGCCGCGCGCGGCTCTTGAAAATTGCACCCGGCACGCGCGTGCCGCGCCACGGCCACAGCGGCGAAGAAATGACCATGGTGCTGGCCGGCGGTTACTCGGACGAGTTCGGGTCTTACGCGCGCGGCGATGTGGAAACGGCCGATGTGTCCCACGTTCACCAGCCCGTGGCAGACGCGGGCGAGCCGTGCATCTGTTTAACAGTGACACGCGGCGCGCTGCTGCCCAGCGCGCTGGTTTCGGTTCTGACGAAAATCTTCCCCCGTCTCGGCGCCTGATCCGGTTTACCCGGGCCCGCGCCCATGAACTCACTCATCCAGCTCGCGGCTGAAAAGCCCCGCATCGTCCTGTCTTTGCTCGCCATGCTGCTGTTTGCGGGCTTCAATGCCTTCGTCAGCATGCCGCGCGAGGCCATGCCCACGGTGCCGGTGCCGCTGGTGCTGACCAACGTGGTGCTGGAGGGTGTTTCGCCCGCAGACTCTGAGCGTCTTTTGGTGCGGCCCATCGAGGAGCAGTACCAGAGCCTGGAGGGTGTGAAGGAAATGCGCGCCACCGCCTTCCAGGGCGGGGCGACGGTGATTGTCGAGTTCGATGCCAGCATCGATACCGACAAGGCCCTCAACGACATTCGCGCGGCCATCGACCGCGTGCGGCCGACACTGCCCGATCAGATCCGCGAACCGGTGGTGCGCGAGCTTGATTTCTCGCAGCGCCCGGTCCTCAACGTGTCGCTGGCCGCCGACCTGCCGGAACGCACGCTGTTAAAACTCGCGCGCGAGGTGCGCGACCGCGTGGTCGCGCTGCCCCAGGTGCTCAACGCCGAAATTTCCGGCGCGCGCGAAGAGCAGGTGGAAATCATCATCGATCCCTTGAAGGCCGAGAACTACGGGCTGACGCAGGATGATCTGCTGCGCGCCGTCAGCCGGTCCAACCGCCTGGTCGCGGCGGGCGCGCTCGAGACAGAGCGCGGCAAGTTCGCCGTCACGGTGCCGGGCCTGTTCGAGACGTTGGAGGATATCTACAGCCTGCCCATCAAGAGCACGTTGAACGCCACCGTGAAGCTGAAGGACGTGGCCGAAATCCGCCGCACGTTCAAGGACCGCGCCACGTATGTAAGGGTCAACGGCAAGCCCGCCGTGTCGGTGGAAGTCACGCGCCGGGCCGAGGCCAACATCATCGATCTGAACGCGAAGGTGAAGGCCCTGGTGGCCGAGATGCAGAAAACCTGGCCCGCGCAGGTGACTGCCAGCTACCCGGTGGACGACAGCAAATCCATCGTCGAGCGCGTCTCGAACCTGGTGAACGGCGTTATCGCCTCGGTCTTCATCGTCATGGCGGTGTGCGTGGCGATTCTGGGCATCCGCAATGGCCTTATCGTCGGCATCGCCATTCCGGGCTCGTTCCTCACGGGCATCCTGGCCATGGCTTTGTACGGCGTCACCCTCAACGTCATGGCGCTGTTCGGCCTCATTCTCGCCGTCGGCATGCTGGTGGACGGCGCCATTATTGTCGTCGATGCCGCCGACAAGAACATGGCCGACGGCATGACGCCCACCGAAGCCTACGTGAAAGCCGCCCAGCGCATGGCGTGGCCCATCACCACCACCACGCTCACCACCATTGCGGCTTTCGTACCCCTGATGCTGTGGCCGGGCCTGACCGGAAAATTCTTCAGCTATCTGCCGCTCTCGGTGGTGTGCGTGCTGACGGCCTCGCTGGTCATGGCGCTTTATTTCATCCCGGCCATCGGCATTCTGTTTTCGCGCCGCCCCGGCCTCAACGCTGCGCCCGCCACCGACGAGGCCTTGAGCGCCGAACGCCGCGCGGCCATCGAGGCCGACATTCATGCGGTGGCGCAGAAAGACCGCGGCGCCTTCGAACGCCTGGCGGAGCGTTTCGCGCCGCGCCTGAAAAAGTATTTCCAGGACCAGGGCGCTTCGGCCCCGCGCGCCGAAGCCTTGACCGGCGAAGTGATGGCGCGCGTCTGGCGCGAAGCCGATGATACGCCCGCCCGCACGTCGCCGGTGGCCTGGCTGTTCCGTCTGGTCTCCAGCGCCTGGCGGACCGAGCAGAACAAACCCGCCCGGCCCGAGCCCGACCCCGCGGACCCGGCCTATGTGAAACTCGGTGTTGTGTCGGCGCAGGCAACCATTGCGCCCCCGGTGCAGGCCAAGTCCGATCTTGAAGCGCTCACGTCCGCCGAATACGCCAACGACGCCCTCACCAAGGCTTACGCGCGCGTGCTGAACGCGTCGCTGAACCATGCGGGCAAGGTGCTGGCGGGCACGGTCATCATGCTGTTTGTCGTCGTGTTCGCTTTCATCAAGTCGGGTACCGGCATTGTGTTTTTCCCGCCCCAGGAACCCGACCGGGCGGTGGTAAAGATTTTCGCGCGCGGCAATCTCTCGATTGAAGAGCAGGACGTCATCATTAAAGACATCGACGCGCGCGTGCGCGGCGTGGAAGGCCTCGAGTTCGTCTACGCCCGCAGCGGGCGGCCCGCCGGCTCCGGCGAAGCGCCCGCCGACCTGGTGGGCGAACTGTCCATCCGCTTCCAGGCCTGGGATACGCGCCGCCCCGCCGATGAAATCATTGCCGACGTGCAAGCGCGGCTGGCCGATCTGCCCGGCATCGAAACGGCGGTAGAGAAGATCGGCACCGGCCCGCCGCGCGGCGGCCCGGCCATCCAGATGGAAATCACCGCCGCCGATCCGGCAGCCTTGCCCGAGGCGGTGGCGAAAATCCGGGCGCAGATGGACAAAATCGGCGGCTTCGTCAACGTGGACGACAGCCGGCCCCTGCCCAACATCGAGTGGCAGTTGCGCGTCGACCGCGACGAGGCGGCCCGCTACGGCGCGGATATCACGCTCATCGGGCAATCGGTGCAGCTTGTGACCAAGGGCCTGAAGCTCGGCGCCTACCGCCCGGATGATTCCACCGAGGAGATTGATATCGTCGCGCGTTACCCCACCGATCAGCGTTCCATCCGCGCGCTAGACGACGTGCGTGTGGAAACCGCACGCGGCCTCGTGCCCATCTCGAACTTTGTCGAACGCGTGCCCGAGCAGCAGGCGGGCGAGATCGCGCGCATCGACACGCGGCGCGTCATGACCGTCAAGGCCGATGCCGCCCCCGGTAAGTTCGCGGGCGCGCTTGTCGGCCGCCTGAAAGGCTGGCTGGCCCAAGGCGAACTGGGCCCCGGTGTGACGGTGCGCTTCAAGGGCGAGCAGGCCGACAGCGAAGAAAGCGGCAGCTTCCTGGGCAAGGCGCTGCTGTTGGCCTTGTTCCTCATCGCCGTCATCATGCTGATCGAGTTTGACAGCTTCTATTATGTGTTTCTGGTGCTCAGCGCCGCCGTGCTGTCCACCATCGGCGTGTTCTTGGGCTTGATGATCTTCAACCAGCCCTTCAGCGTGGTGATGACCGGCATCGGCGTGGTCACGCTGGCGGGGGTGGTGGTCAGCAACAACATCGTCCTGGTGGACAGTTTCCAGGACAACCTGCGCCGCTCCTTCACCCGCAAGCAGGCCGTGCTTTACACCGGCATCGAACGCTTCCGCCCGGTGCTGCTTACCAGCGGCACGGCCATCGTGGGGCTGTTGCCCACGGCCCTCAGTGTCGATATCGATTTCATCCACCGCGACGTCATTATCGGTTCGCCCTCGGGCCAGTGGTGGGCCTATCTGTCCCAGGCCATCATCTATGGTCTTGTCTTCGCCAAGGGGCTGACCCTCATCGTCACCCCTTGCGCCCTGATGGTGCGCGAGAATATGCGGGTGTGGTGGCACGGCGTGCTGGCGCGCATCATGAATAAGCAAAGCCTGGCCCCGCCGTTGGCTGCCGAAAAGACGCCGTCCGCCGTGCCCGAAGCGGCCGAGTAGTCCCAGCCCCCCGCCGCCCGACCATCTTAACGCCTGACCATCTTAATCCCTGACCATCGACGCAACGGCCGTCCCGCGCTATGAACAGCGGCGGGGAGCATCGCGTTGACGTCAGCCACGGCAAGACCCATCACCATCCTCTGCGGCCTGGTCTTTCTGATCGGGCCGCTCGCGGCTGTGGCGCGCCAGGGCCTGGTGCCGCTGCTGTTCATCGCGCTTGTAACGCTGGCTTTCGTGCCCGAGGCGCGCGCGATATGGCGCGTGCTCCATCGCGCGAAACTTCTGTTGTTCGCAGCGCCGTTTCTCGGCTGGACGCTGCTATCGAACCTTTGGTCGCCGACGCTGCAAGTGGGGCCCTGGGCGCAGATGGCGACAATACTGCTGGGTGCTGTGCTGGTGGCCACGGGGGTTGCCGCGCTGAACGCCGACGCGGCGCAACGCCTGATGAAAGCGGCCCTCATGGGCGTACTGGTGCTGCTGGTGTTCCTGTTGGAAGAAAGCATGACCGAGGCCGCCGTCATGTCCTGGGCCCGACCCGAGGACGTGCAGCAGGCCGACGCCACGTTCTTCTCGCTGATCATGAGCCTGGCCGCGCGCGGCACGGCGGTGCTGGCATTGCTGTCGGCGGTGGCGGCGGGGGGTATTTATGCCCTCACGCGCTCGCCGCTCGCCGTGGCGGCGTTCATACTTGCGGGCCTTGCGGCTTGCACGCGCCTGCCGCAAACCACAAGTGCTTTGGGTTTTGTTGCGGCCATCGTTGCCGTTGTTTTGGTGTATGCGCGCCCGCGTTTGTTTTTGGGCCTGATGCTCGCGGGGCTTGGTGTGGCGCTGCTGGCGGCGGGCCCGGCCGCGCGCGCCATCCCCGATCCCAACACCCTCAGCACGGCCACGAACCAGCTTGAGTTGGGCGCGCAGCACCGCTTGGGCATCTGGCGCTATGTGGCCGACTTAAGCGCGGAAGCCCCCGTTATCGGCCACGGCTACAACAGCGCGCGGTATTTCGCGGCCCGCCAGGACAAGCTGGAAGGCTTAGGTTTGCCCGCCCTGCCCACGCATCCGCATAACGTACCCTTGCAGATCTGGCTGGAACTGGGGGGCGTGGGTGCATTGCTGGCGGCGGTGGCGGTGTTCGGGTTCTGGCGCGGGCTTCAACCCGTTCTTGCGCGTCCGCTGCATGCGGCCCTTGTCGCGGGGCTGATCGCGCCCGCAGGCATGATCGCCGGCTTCAGCTTTTCGGTCTGGAGCTATTGGTGGCTCGCGGCCCTGGGCTTCGCCGCCAGCCTGTGCGCGCTGACCATGAAACTGCTGCCGGCAAAAATCGCGCGCTAATCGCGCCAGAACAGCAACCCGAGCGTCTGGAAAATCAGTTTCAAATCGCTCATGAACGTCGCCTGCTTGATGTAGGCGGCGTTGATGGCCAGCTTCTCCTGCATCACGATGGTTTCGTAGGCCTGTTCGGGGTTGGCATAGCGCGCCAGAATTTCTTCCTGGTTGCGGAACTTCACCGAGGCCGGGCCTGTCAGGCCGGGGCGCACCGCCAGCACCGCCTCGCGCTGGGCCGGCGTCCACTTCTCCACGTACTTCGGCACCTCGGGGCGCGGGCCCACCAGGCTCATGTGGCCCAGGACCACGTTGATGAGTTGCGGCAGTTCGTCGATCTTGGACAGGCGCAGCACTTCGCCCACGGGCGTCACGCGCGGATTGGCGCCGATAGTCAGGATCGGTCCGGCGGTGGGTTCCTCGCCGGTCATGGTGCGGAACTTGAAAATCCGGAAGGGCTTGCCGCGTCGCCCGATGCGCACCTGCCGGAAAAACACCGGCCCCGGCGAGCTTAACTTGATGGCGATGGCCACCGCGATGAACACAGGGGCGAGAACGGCCAGCCCCGCCAGGCTTGCGAAAAAGTCGAACAGGCGTTTCAGCATGACGGCGCGGACGTTACGGCTTGCGCCGGTAGATCGTCAGCTTCGCGCCCCGGAAGTCGGTGACGGCGGCTTCGGCGAAGGCGGTGCTTAGGTTCTCGCGCGTGGTCATGTCCAGCGCCAGCAGACCGTCCTGCAGAATGATCACGTCGTATTCACGCTCGACCCAGCGGCGCAAAGTTTCGCCCGACCAGCCGCCGGTGCGCTCGGTCAGGGCTAGCAGCGCTTCACGTTGCGGGCCCGTGGCGTTGGCGGGCAGCGGCTTCAAGCTTGCCAAGGGGTTGATGCTGACGGCGGCGAAGCGCCGCCCGGCCATGTGCATGGCGTAAGGCACGCCGGGCACCTTATGCAGCATCAGCACGCGTTCGGTGCCGGGGATGTTCTCGCCGATGACACGCATCAGCGCGGTCACGTCCTGCAGTTCAGCGGCGGGGCGCGCCTGCTTCACCATCTCGGCGGGGAAGAAGAACAGCTCGGGGCGTGTGGCGGCCACGGGGCCGAAGCAGTTCAGCGCCAAGGCCAGCGTCGCTCCGCCGATGATGAAGGGTGTACCGGTGCCCTGCTTCTGTCGCCGCCAGCGGGCCAGGAACGCCAGCGCCACGGCGGCGGCGACACCGCCCGCAGCCATGACCTGGTTGGCGCTGATGATCACGCAGGTGTCGCAGCTCGCTGCGCGGAACACCACGAGGCTGATCAGTGACGCGGCCAGGTAGAACGGAATGGCCCACAGCAGGCGCGGGCCTTTCAATGTCAGCACGAACAGCACGATACACAGCACGATGGTGCCGCTGTAGGGCAGCAGCACGCCGTTGATGGCATCTTCCACCATACGCACCAGACCGAAGGTGGGCAGGGCCGGCGCCCCCAGAGGTGTCATGCCGAGCGCGTTCAGCGCTAACAGCGGCAAGGGCTGCGACAGCAGGTAGGTGGTGAACGCATCGGGCAAAGCGTAAACAGCGGCGGCGATCAGGGCCGCAACCGTGACGATCAGAATCGCGGTATGGGCAAACCGCGCCCGGCCCACGCCGCCGATGTACACGATTCCCAAGAACACGGCCGGCAGCCACATGTCGGCGCTGGTCAGTGCAATGGCCGCCAGCACCGCGCCCATCAGCACGGTGAACAGCGGTTTGGACCGGCCCAGGCTCAGCAGTACCAGCCACAGGCCCAGCAAATGCAGGAAGGCCACGAAGGCCGCGGGTGTCGCCGTGCTGAAGCTGTAGGACGTGGCGGGCGAGCCCAAGAACACGAACACCGCCGCCGCCGAGGCCAGCGTGTTGGCCGTGAGTTTGCGGCACAGCAGGAACAGGAGCACGCCGTTGATGAGGCCCAATCCAACCATTGCGCTGCGCGCGGTGGTGATGGACAGGCCGAACATTTTTTGCGCGGCCCCCAGCGCATAGGCATAGCCCGGCAAGGCCGTGGCCGTGTCGCCGCTGCCGAAGGGTTGCAACGCGCCGGTGATGTACCACCAGCCTTTGATCAGGAAACCGATTTCCTCGAAATCAAGCCGCCCGTTGACGATGGCGTTCAGGGCCACGGCAGCGTAGGCGCCAAGGCCCGCTGCCAGCAGAATCAGGGCGGGCACCAGATGGGGCGTGCGCGGGCTTGCTGCGGCCTGGGTGTTGGATCTGCGGTTGCGCCTGCTCATGGTCCCCGGAACGTTTTCTAACCGCTTACAACAAAAGGCATGCTTATCTGCCGCCGGCCATGCCACATTCTACCCGCTTTGCCGATTTTGCCAAGGAAACCCGTTACTTGCGGGATATGTCATGACTGGGGCCGTTGCCGAAAATCCCGCGTCTTCTGCTGCGCCGGCCGCGCGCACGGCGGGACTGGCCATCGCCGCCGCAGTGGTTGTGCTGTTCGCGTTCTACGGCGCGTATTTCGCGCAAACTCTGGTGCCGCTGACGCCGGAACAGATGGTTTTAAGCGCGGCTGCCGCGCCGCGCGGGGTTTACGACAGCCTGCTGACGCTGTGGCAGGCGGTGGCGGGCCCAAGCCTGCTGGCCGCGCGCGTGTTGTCGTTGCTGGCAAGTGTTTTGACCATCGTTCTGGCCTTCGGCATCGCGCGGCGGGTTACGGGCGATGTAGTGATGGCGGCATTCCTGCTGCTGCCGTTCGTACTGTTCCCGCCGCTGGTGGCGGCCTTGTCTACGGCCACGCCCCATGCCCTGTTTGTGTTAAGCGCGATCATTGTCATGGCCCTGCTGCAGCGGGGAACGGGCACCGTCAGCGCCGCAGCCGCGGGCCTTGTGGCGCTGGCGGGCGGGCTTCTGCATCCCGTAGCGCTGGTGACGATGCCGCTGTGGGTGGTGCTGTGCGCTGCCGTGCTGGGCCAGCGCCGGCGGGCCTTTATCGTCTTGGGCTTTGCGCTGGCGGCCCTGGTGCTGGCCTTGGCTGGCGTGCCGGTGCCTACATTGGACCCCGATGTCAGTGGAGCCGGGCACGGTACGATTCTCAAGGCCCTGGCCGTGCCCTACGCCATGATCATCGTCGCTACAGTCCTCAGCGCCGTGGCCGCCCTGTCGGGACCAGTGCGCGCGGCCTTGAATCCGTTAC
>JAEUKM010000327.1 GCA_016793085.1 Rhodospirillaceae bacterium | reverse complement strand
CCAGCGCGAGATCGTCGATTACATCAATCAGCAGCCGAAACTGCTGCGTCCCTTAAACTTCCCGCCCGGCACGCCGGGCCAGGGTTCGGGCGTCTACAAGACCGCCCAGGGCCAGAAGGTGTTCGTGGCCCAGGTGATCTGCCGCCTGTTCATGGAAGCCGCCGACGACCCGTTCCGGGCGGTGCAGGCTGTCCTGGCCACCCAAAGCATGCCCGCGACGGTGCATGCCGGGATTCTGGATATTCACGGCGAGGCCACCAGCGAGAAGGCGGGCCTGGCATTGCTGGCCGATGGGCGCTTGTCCATGGCGGTGGGCAGCCACGCGCACATTCCCACGGCCGACACGCGCATCATGGCGGGGGGAACGGCGTTCCAGACCGATGCCGGCATGTGCGGCGACTTTGATTCCATCATCGGCATGAAAAAGGAACTGGCCATGCACCGCTTTACAAACCGCGTGCCGGGTCAGCGCCTGGAACCGGCCACGGGCGAGGCCACGCTGTGCGGTGTCTATGTGGAGACCGATGACGCCACGGGACTAGCGGTGCGGGTGCATCCGGTGCGCATGGGCGGCGTGCTGATGCAGGCTTCACCGGGCTGAGGTTACGGGGCCGCTTGCGGCTTGATACTGCGCCTCGGTGATCGCACCGCCGTCTGCGGTGTCCTTGTCGACCAGGATTTTCCATATCCCGGCCTCTTTCCTCAAGAGCATCTCGAAACGGCTGTATCTGATGCGGCGCTCGCCGCTTGCCAGCAGTGCGTCCGAGCGAAAATACCCAGTCTCATATGCAAGGTCGCCGGATGATGCGCGCGTCAGAAAGCGATACCCGCTTTTGCGCGTCAGGCCGCGCGCTTTGGCGCGCTCAAAGCCGTCACGAATCTCGGCGCGATAACGCGCCGCTCCGTAAACCTCGTTCCTGTCGGCCGAGACGCGAATCATATCCGCCGAAAGCACGCCTAAAAATCCATCGGCGTCGAAGACATCGGACGCGGCAAACATGGGTTCCCAGACGTCCTTTTCGATTTGCGCCTGCGTTTCGGCTGGCGCGTTATCGTCGGCTTGCGCCACGCCGCATAGCAACGGCCAGCATCCGGCCACCATGATCGCAAGCCGCCGCGTTAGCATGAAAGACATAGTCCTGCTCCTTGTCGGTGGTACTTTGAAGCAACCCGCCGCATGATGTACGAAAGCACGACTCTAGGCGTTACCTACAACATTTGGTATAAGCCCCCTGTGTACGCTGCCAATCATGGTGTACGCACAAGACCCCAAACTTAAAGGAAAATCAGGGCGTTACGACGATGGCCGGCCATTCCCATTTTGCCAATATCATGCACAAGAAGGGCGCGCGCGATGCCAAGCGCGCCAAGATTTTCACAAAACTGGCCCGCGAAATCACCGTCGCGGCCAAATTGGGCCAGCCCGATCCGACCTATAATGCGCGACTGAAGGCGGCCATTGCCGCTGCCAAGGCCGACAGCATGCCCAAGGACAACATCGAGCGCGCCATTAAAAAGGCGACCGGGGCCGACCAGGAAAACTACGAGGAAGCGCGCTACGAGGGCATCGCGCCCGGCAACGTCGCGCTGATCGTGGAAGCGCTGACCAACAACCGCAACCGCACCGCCGCCGAACTGCGCACGCTGTTCGACAAGAACGGCGGCACCATGGGAGCCACGAATAGTGTCGCCTTCAATTTCCAGCGCGTCGGCCAGATCGTCTACAAATACGATGCCGGCAGCGATGACGCGGTAATGGAAGCGGCCATCGAGGCGGGTGCCGACGACGTGGTGTCGGACAAAGACGACGGCCACACGATTTACTGCGCGCCCGACAGCCTGCATGCCGTCGCCAAGGCCCTGGAGGCCAAGCTGGGCGAGCCCGAAGCGGCGCGCCTGGACTGGCGGCCCACCAGCACGGTGGATGTGCCCGCCGCCAAAGCCAAAGACGTTCTGGATTTAATCGCCGCGCTTGAAGACAACGACGATGTGCAGCGTGTCGCGGCCAACTATGAAATGTCCGATGAGGTCATGGCCCAGCTCAGCAACGGCTAAGCGGCGCGTGGCGGTGGCGGTCACAGCACGCGATGTTCCGCGCCTGCCAGCGGGCGCGGTGCGCATCCTGGGGCTCGACCCGGGCCTGCGCCATACGGGCTGGGGCGTCATCGAGGCGCACGGCAACAAGCTCAGCTACATTTCTGATGGTGTGATCGAGCCCGACCCGACGCTGTCCCTGGCCGAGCGGCTGCATCATTTGTTTTCGGCTGTTGCCGCGCTGACGGCAGAGTTCACGCCCGCCGAGTGTGCGATTGAAGATACCTTCGTGAACAAGAACCCCACCTCGACCCTGAAGCTGGGCCACGCACGCGCCGCGGCCATGCTGGGCCCGGCGTCGGCGAATGTTCCGGTGTTCGAATACAAACCAAACCTGGTGAAGAAGTCGGTGGTGGGGGCGGGCCACGCCGACAAAACCCAGATCGCGGCCATGATCGGCATTCTGCTGCCCGGCAGCCGCGCCGGTTCGCCCGATGCCGCCGATGCCCTGGCCGTGGCGGTCTGTCATGCCCATCACCGCGTCACGCGCAGCCGTTTAGCCAAAGCAATGGTGGCGGCGGAATGATTGGCAAATTAAAAGGCCGCGTCGATCATATCGGCAGCGATAGCGCGATCATCGATGTGGGTGGTGTCGGTTACGAAGTGTTCTGTTCGGCGCGCACACTGTCTGCGTTGCCTGCGGTGGGCGGGGCCATTGAACTGACCATCGAGACGCATGTGCGCGAGGATCATATTCACCTTTATGCCTTCACGTCACCGCGCGAGCGCGACGTGTTCCGCACGCTGATGACCGTGCAGGGTGTCGGGGCCAAGGTGGCGCTCGGCATCATGGGCGGGCTCTCGGCCGATCAGATCGGCCAGGCCATCGCGGCACAAGATCAAGCGGCTTTCAAGAAAGTCTCTGGCGTGGGCCCGAAGCTCGCCGCGCGCATCGTGCAGGAACTGAAGGGCAAGCTCGTTTCCTTCGACGTGGTGCCGCTGGCCTCGGCCGCCAAAACCAAAGCCAACGGGTCCGTCAAATCCAGCGTGGCGGATGATGCCGTATC
>JAEUKM010000290.1 GCA_016793085.1 Rhodospirillaceae bacterium | reverse complement strand
CCGAGCCTGTGTCGCTGGGCCTGTTGAAATCGCCCGGCAGCATGGGAGCGGACATCGTGGTAGGCGACGGGCAATCAATCGCCACGCCGCCGGGCTTCGGGGGCCCGGGTGTGGGCCTGTTCGCCACGCGCGAAAAATATTTACGCCAGATGCCGGGCCGCATTTGTGGTGAAACGGTGGACGAAGACGGCCGCCGCGGCTGGGTGCTCACACTCTCCACGCGCGAGCAGCACATCCGCCGCGAAAAGGCCACCTCCAACATCTGCACCAACTCCGGCCTCATCGCGCTGGCCTTCTCGGTGCACATGACGCTCTTGGGCGAGGTGGGCTTCCGCCGCCTGGCCGAACTGAACCATACTCATGCAGTTCTTCTGGCCGATGGGTTAGAGCAGGTGAAGGGTGTGAAGATTCTGCCGGCAGCGTTCTTCAACGAATTCGCCGTTCAACTGCCCAAGCGGGCCGATGACGTGGTGGAGGCTCTGGCCGAGCGCAAAATCCTGGGCGGAATCCCGGCCTCGCGCTTCTATCCGACCTACCCCGAGTTAGAGAACGTTCTCATTCTCGCGGCCACCGAGATGAACACCGAAAGCGACATTGCCGCACTTGTGGCTGCGTTGAAGGAGGTGCTGCCATGACGATGCCCCCCACCACCAGCGGCAACCGCGGTCTGCAAATCGAGCAGGCGCTGATCTTCGAACTGGACACGCCGGGCTCGACCGCCGTCGACCTGCCCGCAGCACCCAAGGTGCGCACGCGCCTGGGCGCGCTGAAATCCGACAAGGCGATTGGATTGCCTGGCCTGTCTGAGCCCGAAGCGGTGCGCCACTACACGCGCCTGTCGCAGAAGAACTACTCCATCGACACCGGGTTCTATCCGCTGGGCTCGTGCACCATGAAGCACAACCCGCGCTTGAACGAGAAAATGGCGCGGCTGCCGGGCTTGGGTGACATCCACCCCTTCCAGCCCGAAAGCACCGCGCAAGGGGCCTATGAACTGATCGACACTTTGGCCCACTGGCTGAAGACCCTCACCGGCATGCCCGCCGTGGCCATGAGCCCGGCCGCCGGTGCGCACGGCGAGTT
Source organism: Rhodospirillaceae bacterium (assembly GCA_016793085.1). Classification (GTDB taxonomy): domain Bacteria; phylum Pseudomonadota; class Alphaproteobacteria; order Rhodospirillales; family Rhodospirillaceae. The sequence continues at coordinate 10,039 of JAEUKM010000290.1, read as the reverse complement.
GTGCGGCCTCATGTGCATTCGTTCCGCCCACGAAGCCAACGGACAAGGCGCGCGCAAACTGATCCTGGTGCCGGAATCGGCCCACGGCACCAACCCCGCCACGGCGGCTTTATGCGGCTATCAGGTGGAATCCATTCCAGCCACGGCCGACGGCCATGTGGATGTGGCGGCCCTGAAGGCCAAGCTTGGCCCCACCGTGGCAGCGGTGATGATCACCAACCCCAACACCTGCGGCTTGTTTGAAACCGAGTGCATCGCCATCGCCGAAGCCGTGCACGCGGCGGGCGCCTACTTCTACATGGACGGGGCCAACTTCAACGCCTTGGTGGGGCGTGTTCGCATCGCCGATCTCGGCGTGGACGCCATGCACATCAACCTGCACAAAACCTTCTCCACGCCCCACGGCGGCGGCGGGCCGGGCGCGGGCCCCACGGTGCTGAGCGCGGCCCTGGCGGCTTATGTGCCGGTGCCGTTCGTGACGCATGACGGCAAAAAATATAGCGTGGAGGAACACGCAGGCCTCGGGGCCGCGAAGCAGTCCTACGGCCGCATGAAGGGCTTTCAGGGTCAGTTCGGCGTGTTCGTGCGCGCGCTCAGCTACATTCTGGCCATGGGCGCAGACGGTTTGAAACAGGCCTCGGGCGACGCGGTGCTGAACGCCAACTACCTGCGCGTAAAATTGGCGGCGGAACTGACGCCTGCCTTCAAGGGCATCTGCATGCATGAAGTGGTGTTCGATGACGAGTGGCTGAAGGGTACGGGCGTCTCAACACTCGACATCGCCAAGGCCCTAATCGACGAGGGCTTCCACCCCATGACCATGTACTTCCCGTTGGTCGTCCACGGCGCGCTGCTGATGGAGCCCACCGAAACCGAAAGCAAGGCCACGCTGGACCAGTTCATCGCCTCGCTGCTTGCCTTGGCGCGCAAGGCCAAGCAGGGCGACCAGGCCGAGTGGTTCAAGGGCGCGCCGTACCTGGCCCCGCGCCGCCGACTTGATGAAACGCGCGCGGCCCGCAAACCCATCCTGCGCTGGAAGCCCGAGGCGGCCAGCGCAGTGCCATCGCGTCAGGCGGCGGAATAGGCACGGACTCTCATCCTTACCGACTGTCATCACCCGGCTTGACCGGGTGATCCATTTCTCAATCGAGCACGTGGCCCGATGGATCGCCCGATCAAGTCGGGCGATGACGTGTGGGGGCGGGCTTTTAGCGCTCATAACAGACAACAAAAAACCCCGCGAGTTTCGCGGGGTTTTAATTTAAGCGCTGATATGTTCCAAAGCGTCTATTTGCTTTTGCAGCCGCCGTGCGCCGTACTGATTGAGCAGCCAGACGCCGACGAAGATGGCGAGAATCACCGGAATCCGGATTGATAAGGATAGCGCCGCGAGGTTTGCCGTGCCCATAACGAAAAAGAAGACGCCAGGCACAAATGGGACCAAGTACCACCACATGACATTGCGTACAAGATCGCGCTGGCGCGCGAGTTCATGTCTATGAAAGGCAATCATCTCGGTCAGCGTGCCCTCGGTGGGTGGCGTGCCTGGACTGCCCCGTTTGCGGAGGTAGTGCATGACAAAAATAGTCGCGGCGATCGTCAAGGCACTGCCAATGTCGGCCAGAACGCTATCGATTCGGTATATGTAAAAGCCGAAGATAGTGATGACAAAGGCTCCGGCGATGTATTCCACCCAATTGCGGCGTATGATTTTGCGACGGAAGACACCTGTTTTCTTCATGACCTCAGTCAAAATCTGCATTGATGCTCCCGAGGTGGATTGATTTTGCCAAGCCGAGCGGATGTCGTCGGTCATGACGAACCTCCATCACGAAATTTCTGGGCCAGTATTGTCTTGATGCGATGTACCTTAGTAGCGACGTTGCTGGCGGTGAGTCCTGTCACTTCGGCGATGGACGCAGCGTCCTCGCCTTCCAAGTACAAAACTATGATCGCGTGGTCGAGGATATTGAGCCGTCCGATCAGCACCATGAGCCGTTCTAAATCTTGTTGATGGCCCGCATGGGCCAGGGGATCTTGTGTGGCGGGGTCCGGGCCCGCCATGTTCTCAATGTCCTCAAGTCGCGCGGTCTTGCCGGTCAATCGCTTGCTCTTAATGATGTGTGTGGTGGCGACATTATGGGCGATCCGGTAAACCCAGGTGCGCATGGAACAGCGCCCGTCAAAGCCAGCGAAACTGCGCCATAGCGCTAAGTGTATCTCCTGCAAGAGGTCACGGCGTTTGTCGGGGTCCGCTTCGTAGGACCGCGCCAAACGCACCAAGGCCGCCGCATGCTGTGTGCTGGCGTCCTTGTACAGGGCATCCTGAGTGTGTGGCGGGGAATCCATATCCGCAGTCAGCTCCGCTAGCGGGTTGCGGATATGGTAGTCGCTGCGGCTCGGGGTTTCTTACAAATTATTTTGCAGGGAATTGCAGCGGCAGACACCCAGTCGCCCGGTAAGCAGCGGAATACCTACGCCGTCACCATGCCTTCGCTGCCAATGGAGGCTGCTTCGGTGCTGGCGATGCGCCCGTCTATAACGGTAATGCGGCGCTGACAGCGGCGAGCGATCTCGGCGTCGTGGGTGCTGATCAGGAAGGTCGTCTGGCTCTCGGCGTTGATTTCACCCAGCAGTTCCATCACCTGGTGCGCCGACACACGGTCGAGATTGCCGGTAGGCTCGTCAGCCAGGATGAGTGCGGGTTTGTTCATCAGAGCGCGGGCAACCGCCACGCGCTGCTTCTGCCCGCCCGAGAGTTTGGTGGCTTTGTAGTCTAGCCGGTTGCCCAGCCCGACGCGTGTCAGCAGCTTGGCGGCACGGTGCTCGGCCTCTTCCTCCTGCATCAGCCCCGCCGCCACGGCCGGAAACATTACGTTTTCCAGCGCCGTGAAGTCGGGCAGAAGATGATGGTACTGGAAGACGAAGCCGATATTGCGGTTGCGGAACTGGGTCAGCTCATCCTCGTCGGCCACAGTTAGGTCATGGCCCAACATGAAGAAATGCCCCGAGGTCGGCCGCAGCAAGGTTCCCAAAATGGATAACAATGTGCTCTTGCCGCTGCCGCTGGGGCCCAGCATGGCCACGAACTCGCCTGGGTATACATCAAAGCTAATGCCTTTCAGCACCGGGCTTGCGACATCGCCTTGAACGTACGTCTTGGTCAGGTTGGCGACCGACAACAGGGGTTGGCGGCTATCGTTGCTCATTGGCTGATCGCCTCCACCGGGTCGATGTGGGCTGCGGCGCGGGCGGGCAAGATCGCGGCCAGGGCGCTGGCGGCGGTGGCCAGCAGAATTCCGAACAGATAGGCGCCTTGCGCCGGGTCAACCGGGACAAGCTGCGTGCCGTCGGGGCGGCGTGCCACTTGGTAGACGAGCGAGCAGAAGGCATAAGCCGCCGCCGACCCGGCCAAGGCGCCCAACAGGCCCACGGCGGCGCCCTGCAGAATGAACACGCGGGTAATAAAGGTCTTGGACACGCCCATGCTGCGCATGATGCCGATTTCGGGCTTGCGGCGCACAGTGGTCAGTAGAAGCGCGCTGGAGACGCCGATGACGATGGTAACGATGGCAAAGAACTTGATCAGGCTGCCGGTCGAGCCTTGGCCCTGGATGGCGTCGAACAGCCGTTTGTTCTTCTCGGTCCAGCTTGTCGACTTCAGGCCTGTGGCTGCGCCAAATTTCTCGGCCAGCGCCGGGGCCGCGTTCAGGTCGGTCAGCTTGACGTCGATGCGCGAGATGCCGTTGTCGAGGTCCAGCAGCGCCTTGGACGATTTGAAATTCATGTAAACGACGCGCTCATCCAGGGTTTCAATGCCGATGGAGAACACGCCGCGCACTTTGACGCTGCGTTCGCGGCCCCGGTCCGAGCGGATGACCAGCGTTTGGCCGTCGCTGACCGAGAGCTTCTTGGCAAGCCGTGCGCCGATGATAACCCCGTCAAGATCAAGCGTAGCCGAGCCGTTGACGATGGCCGGAGCAATAGCTGCCACTTCCGAGAGTTGCTCGGGTTTCACGCCGGTAATGGTGACGGGCTGGACGGCCTGCCCGCGCGTGACAAGGCCATTGCCGGAGATGACCGGCACGGCCACGCGCACGCTGGGGTCTGCAGTAATGGTGTCCAGAGCCATCTGCCAGGGGCGGATCTGTTCGCGCTGGGTGTTGTCGCGCAACACGGCGGCCAACAACTGCACGCTTGGGTCGGCCTTGATGATCCTGGGCTCGCGTTCACGCGGCTCAACGGTGACGTGGGCGATGCTGCCCACGGTCTGCTCGATCTGGAATTGGGTCAGGCCGTTGATCAGCGCCGTCATGAAGCTGAAAACAAGCACTCCGATGCCGACCCCGCCGATGAGCAAACCGGTTTGCAGTTTGCTTGAGAGCAGGTAGCGCAGGGCGATTTTGATTTCTTGGCGCATGGTTGCTGGGCTACTCGGCCGTCCGCACGCTTTCACCAGGCGGCGGCACTTTCTGTTTCAGGATCACGCGGTCACCCGATTTCAGACCTGCCGACACGATTACGGCCGCCGCCGGCCAATCGATGAACGAGATCGGCTGGCGCGCCACCTTTCCGTCATTGACCGTCAGCACATAAGGCTCGGTCATGACGTCGCGGATGGCTTCGCGCGGTACGGTAATGGCGTCTGATACACGGTCGACAATGATGTTCACATCCACCGAAAGGCCTACCGGCCATTCGGTATCGGACTCTGATGCCGGTGGTGTGAAGGCAAACCGCACCAAACGGCCGCCAGTGCTGGTTTGAATTTCCGGGGCCATGTAGCTCAGCTTGCCGACCACGGGGTCGGGAATGCCGGCAAACGCGAGGCGCGCGTCTTGGCCGAGCTTTAAGGCCATGCTGTAGGATTCATCAACCTCGGCTTCAACTTCCTGGGCGGAAGTCGGGGCAATATCGAAGACGACCGTGCGGGTATCCACGACCTGGCCGGGGTCCACCGCACGGCTGAGGATTCGGCCCGTCAGGGGCGACAGAATAGTACGCTCTTCAAGCTGAAGGCGTGCTTCATCGCGGACGGCTTCCAGGCGCCGTAAATCTTCGCGGCCTTTGGTGACGGCCAGGGTCGCGCTTTCGACCGCGGCTATGGTGGTCGAGCCGCGGTCCAGCAAGGCCTGCGCCCGCTCCAGGTCGCGCTCGGCTTGGTTCAACACTTTGCGCTGCGCATCCACCGAGGCCAGCGCCTGTGTCAGAGCCGCCTCAGCGCGCGATGGGTCGATCAAACCCAGCACCTCACCAGCGACAACCAGTTCGCCTTCATCCTTTTTCAATTCGACAATCTGTCCGCTCACGCGCGTATAGACCTGCACACTCTGGCGGGGTTTGATGCGCCCGGTCACGGCCAGGACCCTTTCGGCCGGCTGCTGTTTCAGGGTGGCCACTGCAACCACGGGCGGGGCACTGGCCTGCCACCCGGCGATACCAATGGCCATGGCCGCCACAGCGGCGGCGCCGATCCAGAGCAGCTTGGTCTTCCGTCGCCGGTCGCGCAGCGCCAGCAGGCTTTGCAGAGAACTATCGTCCATGCTCGCTGGAATGCCGGCGGGTTGGGGCGGCTGAGAAATATGCATTGCGGTCACTCATCTAATTTCTTCAATTGGTACGAGCGTACCGGGGCTCTGGATCGGCAACTTGACCGGGGTCAATTCATTGAAGCAGCAGCTTTTTTATGGTTAAGCGGCCATGGTGTGGTGGTGAAATAAAGGCTTGTTTTCAATGGCATAATAAAAAACCCCGCACTCGTTGCGGGGTTTTATCGGGGCTGACATGCCTTATTGAAAGGCTAGTTCAGCCGCTTCGGCAATTCGGCCACGGCCTTGTCGATCATGGCCTGCTGCTGGGCGGGCGTCAGGTTGTCGCGCATCAGGCCTTCGGCGGCCTTCAGCGCCACGTCCACGGCCAGGTCGCGCACCTGGGCCACGGCCTGGGCCTCGGTCTGGGCGATGCGCTCAAGCGCTTGCTGTTTGCGGCGCTCGATGGAGCGGGTGAGGTCGGCTTCCGCTTCGGTGCGCAGGCGGCCCGCGTCTTCCTTGGCCTGCTGGATGATCTTCTCGGCTTCGGCCATGGCGTCGCGCTGCTTGCGCTGATACTCGGCCAATAAAGCCTGTGCGTCCTCACGCAGCTTGCGGGCTTCTTCGATCTGGGTGCGGATGGCTTGCGCGCGGCCGTCCAGCGAAGCGGTGATAGCCTTGGCGGCGGGGCGGTAGATGAGGGCGATGGCGAACACGAACGCCAGGCCCACCCAAAATGCCGGATCCTGAAGGAATGCCATAGGTCTGATCCTTTAGCGCGCGTCGTTGAGGGCGGTGCCGACCGCGCCGTCAACCTTGGCCGCGTCCAGCGTCAGGCCCGTGAGCTTGCTGACCGCTTCGCGCGCCGTTTCGGCGGCGATGGTCTTGATCGAACCCAAAGCTTCGGTCTTGGCCTTGGCGATGCGTGCTTCGCCGTCGGCGATTTGCTTGTTCACTTCGGCGTTCACCGCGGCGGTCTTTTCGTCGGCGACCTTCTTCAGTTCGTTGGTCGCCGCCAGCAGAACGTCGCGGGCCTGACTGCGGGCGTCCGCCATGGCCTTTTCGTAGGCCGCGATGGCGGCGTCCGTGTCGGCCTTAAGCGCGCCGGCGCGGTCGAGGTCGTCCTGGATCAGGCGCGCGCGCTGTTCCAGAATTTCACCGATGCGCGGAATGGCGAACTTCGAAATGACCACATAGAGGGCCACGAAAGTCACCACCAACCAGAAGATCTGCGACGGGAACGACGCGGGATCGAATTGCGGCATGGCCGGAAGCCTTCAATCAGGAAGCAAAATCAAACACCGGGCGGCGTCAGCGGAAAGATGCCGAACGCCGCCGGGGTTTTAAGCGATCAACCGAACAGGATGATCAGAGCGACGACGAGAGCGAACAGCGAGGTCGCTTCCGACAGCGCGAAGCCCAGGAAGGCCGGGGTGCGCAGCTTGTCTTCCATGGCCGGGTTACGGGCCACGGCGTTCATGTAGTAGCCCCAGACGGTGCCGACGCCGACACCGCCGCCGATCACGCCGATGGCGGCCAAACCGGCACCGATCATCTTTGCTGCTTCTGTTTCCATGTGAAGTTTCCTTTCTTCGATAAGACAGAATTTTGAGGTGGACTGGATTAGTGGAGGTTGATCGCGTCGTTGAGGTAGATGCAGGTCAGCAACGCGAAAACGTAAGCCTGGATGGCGGCGACCATCAATTCCAGGAAGGTCACGCCGAACACCGCGGCGAAGGGCACGACGCCCGCCCACACCGGCAGGGTGATGATGAAGCCCGCCAGCACTTTCAGCAGCACGTGGCCCGCCAGCATGTTGGCGAACAGACGCAAGGACAGCGACACCGGGCGGATGAAGTACGACATGATCTCGATCGGCACCAGGATGAACGCGACCGGCAGCGGCGTTCCGGGCGGCAGGAACAGGCTGAAGTAGTGCAGGCCGTGGCGCGCGAAACCGATGACGGTGACGGCGATGAAGATGAACAGCGCCAGCGTGGCGTTGACGACGATATGCGAGGTGAAGGTAAAGGCGTAGGGCAGAAGGCCCAGGAAATTGCCCAAGAGGATGAACATGAACAGCGTGAAGATGAAGGGGAAGTAAGCCATCCCCTGATGTCCCACGTTGTCTTTCACCATGCCGCCCACGAACTCATAGGTCAGTTCGGCGATGGACTGCCAGCGCGACGGCACCATGGTGCGGTGGCGGGTGGCGACCCAGAACAGCGCGAACGTCGCTAGCACGGCGAGCGTCATGAAGGCGGCGGAATTGGTGAAGGAAATGTCGTAACCGGCGACGTCGAGCGGAATCAGGCGCTGAATCTCGAATTGATGCATCGGACCATGAGATTCGGCAGCCACAGTTCGCTCCTTCAGTCGCCAAGATTTAATCGTCCAGACGGTTGCCCGTCCGGTTAGAGTTTCGTTTTGTCCTCAGGCGCTGCCTTGTCTTCCGCTTCGCGTATCGCCCGGCCCAGGCCCACAGCCTGATCCAAGCCCTTCACGATGCGGTAGATGTTCATCAGCGCCGCGGCAAACCCCAAGAAGATCATCGCCACCATGAACAACGGCGCGGTCTCGAGCCATTGGTCAAGGAGGTAGCCTAGTCCCGCTCCGACCAAGATCGAGGCCACCAGTTCGGCGGCGATCTTGAAGCCCACACCCTGGGCGGCGCCCGAAGCTCGCCGGCGCTCATACGTTTCCCGCTCTTGCCTGGCTTGGGCGCGAACCGCGTCCAGGCGCGCTTCAACGTCCTCAAGGGATGGCGGTTTTTCCCGGTCCGTCATGATGATGGTGTCAGACCGATCGACCCTTTGGCTCGGGATGGCTGGGTTCCCCCTCAGGAGATACCAAATCCCGGTTCAAAAATCGCGCGCAACATAGGCAGCAGGGTCGGGGGTGTCAAGAATGATTCCCGCGCTGCACAACAGCATAAAAGCCGTTGTTTTTCAGGCTTTTATGAAGGTTTTGCACGCCTAAAATCAGGCGCTGTCGCGCATCTGTTCGGCTGACTTCAAATCGACCGAAACCAGCCTGGAAACGCCGCGTTCGGCCATGGTGACGCCGAACAGGCGGTCCATACGGGCCATGGTCATGCGGTGGTGGGTGACGACCAGGGCGCGCGTGCCCGTCTGTTTGGTGATTTCGGTCAGAAGCGAGCAGAATCGGTCGACGTTGGCGTCGTCCAGGGGCGCGTCCACTTCGTCCAGCACGCAGATGGGGGCGGGGTTGGTCATGAACACCGCGAACAGCAGGGCCAGCGCGGTCAGCGCCTGCTCGCCGCCCGACAGAAGGCCCAGGTTCTGCATGCGCTTGCCCGGCGGGCTCGCCATGATTTCCAAGCCCGCTTCCAGGGGGTCGTCGGCTTCCGTCAGCGCCAGGTGCGCCCGGCCGCCGCCGAACAGGCGGCTGAACAGGCTGCGGAAATGGCCGTCCACCTCGTTGAAAGATTTAAGCAATCTTTCGCGGCCTTCGCTGTTCAGTTTCTGGATGCCTTCGCGCAGGCGGGCGATGGCGGCAATCAGGTCGTCGCGCTCGGCGGTCATGCCGGTGATCTGCTGGGTCAGTTCCTCGGCTTCCTGCTCGGCGCGTAAGTTCACCGCGCCCAGGTTGTCGCGCTCGCTGAGCAGGCGCTGCAACCGCTTTTCGGCCTGTTCCAGTTCGATCAGGGGTTCGTCGTCGCGCAATTTGGTCTGGCCGCGCACGTCGCTTGGCTCGCACGACAGTTTTTCGCGGATGTTGCTTTCCACCACGCCAAGGGCCTGTTCGGCCTGGGCCACGGCCGATTCACGGCGGATGCGTTCTTCGCGCACTTCGGCCAGGGCATGGTCGGCAGCCTTGAGGGCGCGGTCGGCGTCGGCCAGGCGGCTGTCGCCTTCGGCCAGGGCGTCGGCGGCCTTACGGCGCTCGGCCTCGGCCAGGTCCAACTGTTCGTTCAAGGCATCGCGCTGGGCGGCGATTTCCTCGGGCTTGCTGGCGAGACTTGCGATCTCGGCGTCCTCGGCCTCTTTGCGTTGGGTCAGGGCCGCGTCCTGCGCGACCGACGACTCTTTGCGGCTCGTCCACGATGTCGCTTCGTTGGCCAGCACGGCCAGACGGCGCGCGCGTTCGTCGGCCTGACGGGCCAGCGCATCGTAGGTGGCGCGCGCTTCCATCAGGTTTTGGCGTAAAGTGGACAGGCCTGCCTGCTTGGTGTCGATCTCAGCGCGCAAGGCCGCACCGTCGCCCAGTTCGGCCAGGCGGGCCTCGGCATTCGTCAGCGTCTGGCGCGATTCCTCGATCTCGCCTTCAAGCTGCACGCGCGTTTCGTTCAAGCCCGCCAGGCGCATCTGCACGGCGGCCTGCTTCTGCTTCAGTTCGCCCAGCGCATCCTTGGCCTTGTTGCGCACGTCTTCGGCGCTGCGCATGGCGGCGCGTGTGGTCTGCTCGTTCTGCTGGGCCGAGGCGAAACTGTTTTTGGCGGCGGTGTTGGTGTCCTCGGCGGCGCGCACGGCGGCCGAGGACGTATCGAG
>JAEUKM010000288.1 GCA_016793085.1 Rhodospirillaceae bacterium | reverse complement strand
CAAGGTGTTGTTGCTGGAAAACATCAACAAAACCGCCGTCGAGCTGTTCAAGCGCCAAGGTTACAGCCAGGTCGAAACGATGCCGGGCGCGCTCGACGCCGAGGACCTGAAGGCGAAACTCAAGGACGTGCACATCCTGGGCATCCGTTCGCAGTCCAAGCTGACCAAGGACGTGCTGGCGACGGGCGAGAAATTGCTGGCGGTCGGCTGCTTCTGTATTGGGACAAACCAAGTGGACCTGAAGGCCGCCAAGAAACAGGGCGTGCCGGTGTTCAATGCGCCGTATTCCAACACGCGCTCGGTGGCGGAACTGGTGATCGCCGAGATCATCATGCTCAGCCGCGACATTCCGCGCAAAAGCTGGGGCGCGCACGAAGGCGGCTGGGACAAGTCGCACAAAGGCAGTCACGAAATCCGCGGCAAAGTGCTGGGCATCGTCGGCTACGGCCACATCGGCACGCAGCTTTCCATCATCGCCGAAGCGTTGGGCATGCAGGTGCGCTTCTACGACATCGTCGAGAAGCTGGCTTTGGGCAACGCGCAAGTCTGCCGTTCGTTCGATGACCTGCTGGCGACGTCGGACTTCGTGTCGCTGCATGTCCCCGAGACGCCGCAGACCAAGCTGATGATGAACGCGGCCAAGATCAAAAAAATGAAAAAGGGGGCGTACCTCATCAACGCTTCGCGCGGCACGGTGGTGGACATCGACGCCCTGGCCGAGGCGATCAAGTCGGGCCATGTGGGCGGTGCGGCGCTGGACGTGTTCCCGAAAGAACCCGGCAGCACCACCGAGAAGTTCAAGAGCCCGTTGCAGGGCCTGCGCAACGTGATTCTCACGCCGCACATCGGCGGCTCGACGGAAGAGGCGCAAGCCAACATCGGCGCGGAAGTGGCCGAGAAGCTGGTGAAGTATTCCGATAACGGCTCTACTTTAGGCGCTGTGAATTTCGTCGAGGTGGCGCTGCCGCCGCAGATGGATGCCACGCGCTTCATGCACATTCACCGCGACACGCCGGGCGTGCTGTCGAAGATCACCGACGTGTTCGCGCGCCGCAAGATCAACATCGCCGGGCAATACCTGCGCACGGATGGTGAGATCGGTTACGTCGTCACCGATGTGATGGGCGATGTGGAGGTGGGCATGGGCATCCGCAAGGATCTCGCCGCCATCGAAGGCACAGTGCGCACGCGCTTTTTGTACGAAGGCCCGAAATAGCTGATTTTTCAGCGCGGCTGGTGCGGACTCGCTACTTTCTTTCCTTGCAACTGTTAGTCGCGCTGCGCGTTCGTCGCATGTAGTATGCCCCGATCCGGGGGGATCGCATGCTTGCCGATGCGCCCACGCCTGCCAGAATTGCCCTCAATCGCACGACATTCGGTGCGCGGGACTTCGACGTTGCCCAGGTTGAACGCATAGGTTGGGCAGCCTGGGTCGAAGAACAACTGGCGGCCCCCAGCGGGGATGATCCGCATCTCGCCCAGTTCATCGCCAGCCAGCGCCTTCACTATAACTATCCGGCCATGACCTTCGGCACAAAGTCGTGGGCCGCATTGGAAGAAGACCGGCCGCTCAACTATCTCAAGGCCGATATCGAGCTTTTGTATGCCTTGGCCAAGGGCCCCGTGGGCAACTACACCTTCGGCGAGCAGGTCTGGCCGCGCATCGAGCACTGCGCGGCGATTTTCATGCGCAACACGCACAGCGTGTTTCAACTGCGCGAGTTCATGGCCGACTTCTGGCTGAATCATTTCAGCATGAGCCATCAGAAATCGGCGTATGTGTCCACCGCCCTGGTGGCCTTCGACCGCGATGTCATCCGGCCCAATGTCTTCGGGAATTTCCGCGCCATGCTTGAAGGCGTGGCCAAATCGCCCGCCATGCTGGTCTATCTCGACAACGCCGACAGCACGGCAAGCCTGCCGAACGAGAATTACGCCCGCGAGCTGATGGAACTGCACACCATGGGCGAGGCGGCGTATCTGGGCAAGGCGCCGGCCGGGCCAGAATCCTCCAGCAAGGGCTTCACCGACGCCGACATGCTGCAAGCCGCCCGCGCCCTTTCGGGTTGGACGCTGGAACGCGGGCAAATTTTCGGCCGGCCCGAGACGGGCAGGTTCACTTATAATGAAGGCCAGCACAACACCACCGCCGGGCAATGCTTGGGCTTTGATCTCGGCACCTTAAAAGGCGAAGCCCAGGGCCGGAAAGTGCTGGACCTTGTGGCTTATCACCCGGCCACGCCCGGATTCATCTGCACCAAGATCTGCCGCCGCATCTTCGGCGACTCTCCCTCCATCGACGTAATCGAACGCGCCAAGCAGGCGTGGATCGCACACCGCGAAAGCCCCGATCAGATCGCTCATGTGCTGCGCGCGATTTTGCTGGATGGCCCCGAGATCGGCGCGGGCCCCGCCGTGAAAGTGCGCCGCCCCTATGAGCGCCTGGTGGCCTTGTGGCGCGCGACCGATACCGTGGTGAACGCCAGCCGCTATTGGAGCATCATTCTGGGCGATCTCAACGACGCGCACTTCGTGTGGCCGACGCCCAATGGCCGCCCTGATGTGAACAGTTTCTGGCTGAATACCTTCGTCAACATCACGACGTGGCAGTACATGCGCGATATTTTCGCGCAGCTCGGCATTCAGACCACGTTCCGCGCTCAGACGCCGCCCGAAGCCCTCGGGTCCATCATTGACACGGTCGATTACTGGGTCGGGCGCATCATCGGCCACGCCTTAAGCCCCGAAGCCATGCAGGCGCTGTATACGTATGCCAACTGGGGCGCCTCGTATGGGTTTGGGGGCGCGCCCTGGAACCCCGACGAACAGACGTTGCGCAACATTGCCGCGGCCATCGCCATGGCCCCCGAATTCGTATTGCGGTAGGTGAAGCCATGACCCTTTCGCGCCGCTCGTTGCTTGCCAGTTCCACCGCCGGTTCGTTCATGGCGCTGACGCCGGGCGTGCGCGTGGCGTTCGGCGCCGATGCGCCCGCCATAGGACAAAATACCGCTGGGCAAAACATCGTGGTGTCGCTGTTTTTGCGGTTCGGCATGGACGGCTTGCAACTGCTGGCCCCCGCCATCGACGGCAACTACCGCGATAAGCGCCCCTTCATGGGGGTTGAGTCCGAAGGCTTGGCGGCGGGGTATCATCTGGGCGCACTCAACGGCACGCAATTGTTCCTGCATCCGCGCGCGGGCGGGTTGAAGCGCTTCTACGACGATAAGAAACTCGCGTTCGTTCATGCCGCCGGCGTTCCCACCACCAGCCGCAGCCACTTCAAAGATCAGGACATGCTCGACAAGGGCATGGCGGATTTCGAGCCCGATCCCAACTCGGGCTGGCTGGCGCGGCACATGAATGCGCTGGCGGGCGACCGTGGCGATTTTGATGCCGTGGTCAACGGCTTCGGGCAATCGCCGTCATTGGTGGGCTTCGCGGGCGCGGTGTCGTTCGCTGACGTCGGCAGCTTTGGCGGCGCGATCTACGGCCCCTTTGCCGAAGTGCTGGGCAAACTCAATGCGGGCGAGGGCGAGCTGCGCCAATCGGCGCAACGCTCGCTGGCCGCCATCGAAGGCGTGCGGGCAAAGCTCAACCAGTCCGGATTCCAAACGCCCGAAGATGCGGGCTACACCTTTGGCGCGCTGTCGCAGCGGTTGCGACCCCTGGCGCAACTGCTGAAGCTCGATCTTGGCGTGCGCGCGGCCACGGTGGATTTCGGCGGCTGGGACCATCACGACTTCCTGGTGGAAAGCTTCGGCCGCCAGGCCGATGAACTGGCCCGCGCGCTGACGGCCTTCATGCGCGACCTTGGGCCCTTGGCCGAGCGCGTGACGGTTGTGGCCTACAGCGAGTTCGGCCGGCGCGTCGAGGAAAACGGCAACGGCGGCACCGAGCACGGCGCGGGCGGCGTGATGATGGTGCTGGGCGGCGGCGTTGCGGGCGGGCGCATTTACGGCGAGTGGCCGGGGCTGGCCCCGCGCGATCTCGATGAAGGCGACTTGCGCGTGACCACCGATTACCGCCGCGTGCTCAGTGAAGTTCTGGTCAAACGCCACGGCCAAGCGGCGATCGAGAGCGTGTTCCCCACCATCCCATACCGGCCCTTGGGGATAATGATTTAAGTGTTGATGGTTTAAGCGCTGCCTGGGTTTTCCGAATGCGCGGGTAGCGCGCCCACCGTTTCGCCCGGCAGCGGAAACAGCGGGCCGACGAGTTCGCGCCACTCTTTCGCGGCGTCGGCCATTTTTTTCTGCATCACGTGGCTTTGCGCCAGGGTGACGCGCCAGTAGGCGGCCTTGGCCTTGCCGTGCCAGGCGGCATCGACGGTGACCGCCGTGGATGCGCCGGGTGTTTTTAATGTCGCGGGCGTGCGCTTCTTCGCCCACGCCCAGAAGTCGGCCAGGGCCGTTGCGATATCCTGCGGGCGCGGCGCGCTGGAATAAAAATCCTGCGCCAGAAGTTCCAGCGCATAAGCCGAAATAGGCACCGCGTTGTGCAGCCGCCAGGCTTTCAGCACCGCCATCAGCAGGCGCGGGCGGTTGCCGTACATCGTATCCATCAGGCGCAAGGTGGCGGCTTCGGCGATGGGGTTGGAGAGACTCCACTGGTCCGGCCCCGGCACCAGGAAGGCGCCTTCGCGCGGCAGGCAGGGCAGCACCCGCGCCGTCGCGTCGCTGTCGTTCACCAGCACGGCGGTCTGGTCATCAGAAATGCGCGCGCCCGCATGTTTGGATTTCAGCACTGCCCAGGCGGTCTTCAGGGCGTCGCCCGGTTTGCTGATGCCCAGCTTGGGCGGCAGCACGAAAAGCAGATCAACGGTGGTAATAGGGGCGATGGCTGTCAGTTTGCCGACACTGCCCGCCACCATGTGATCGCTCTCGGCGGTGTTGGGTTGAGGTTCGCGGTAAAGCTCGGCGCGCAGATCAGCGGCGATGCGCGTGGCCGCCGCGCGCGCGGCCATATAAGCCGCGGTATTGGGCACGATACGGCGCAAAAATTCGCCGATGCAGGCTTGCAGGTCGGGTAGCGGTTGTTGCGTGCCCGCGCCCAACGCCTGCACCGGGTCGGCAACGCCGGTGGTGGCCAAAGTCGCGGGCAGGGCGGTGGTCATTGGCCGAGGGGCAGTCCGTTTACGAACATCCGGTGGTGCCGCCGCAGGTTTCGCACTTCATGCAGGTGCCGTTTCTGACAAGCGTGAAGTTGCCGCAGTCGGGGCAACTGTCGCCTTCATAGCCCTTGCTGCGCGCGATGCTGAGCGAACTGGTGCGGGATTGTTTCACTTCCGTCACGCGCACGTGGGTTTCGATCTGCTCGGCCACGGCCCCGACTGGCGAGGGCACCGACGACAAAGTGGTCGGCCCATTCGACATGGTGTTCGAGACCGTCATGGAGGTCGCACTGCCGCCCACCGCATTGGTGGGGCCATCGCCCGACGCCGAAGGCCCGCCGCGCCCGGGCTGCTTCAGGAAGTAGAGATTGCTGGACCGCACATAGCCGCTGGACACCGTCTTTTCGGCCAGTTGCAGCAGTTTCTCGGCTTCGCCGCCTTCGCCCATGGCGTCGGGCAGCACGTCGTGCGGCTCGACGTGGGCGAGGTCATGACGGCCGAGGTACGACACCGCCAGCTCGCGGAACAGGTAATCGAGAATGGACGTCGCCATCTTGATGGAGGCGTTGCCTTCCACGGCGCCCGCGGGCTCGAAGCGCGTGAAGGTGAAGGCGTCCACGTATTCCTCCAGCGGCACGCCGTATTGCAGGCCGATGGAAATGCCGATGGCGAAGTTGTTCATCAGGCTGCGGAAGGCCGCACCCTCTTTGTGCATGTCGATGAAGATTTCGCCCAGGGTGCCGTTGTCGTATTCCCCTGTTCGCAAATACACCTTGTGTCCGCCGACGCTGGCTTTTTGGGTGTAGCCCTTGCGGCGGGTGGGCAGCTTCTGGCGCTCGCGCTGCACCACGCGTTCGATGATGCGCTCGGCGATCACTTCCGCACGTTGCTGCGGAGGCTGCTGCACCACGGTTGCAACAATATCGTCCTCATCGGCGAGGCCTACATCGTCGAACAACGCGGCCAGCGGCTGCGAGAGCTTCGAGCCGTCGCGATAGAGCGCGTTGGCCTTCAGGCCCAGTTTCCACGACATCATGTAGGCGCGTTTGCAGTCCTCGATGGTGGCTTCAAACGGCATGTTGATGGTTTTGGAGATCGCGCCAGAGACGAACGGCTGCACGGCGGCCATCATCAGAATGTGGCTGTCCACCGACAGGGCGCGCTTGCCGATGCGTCCGCACGGGCTGGCGCAATCGAACACGGCCAAATGCTCGGGCTTCAGGTGCGGTGCGCCTTCCAGCGTCATGGCCCCACAGATGTGCGCGTTGGCGGCCTCGATGTCGCTGCGCTTGTAACCAAGCGCCTCCAGCATGTTGAAGCCGGGGTCGTCCAACTGGTCCTCGGTGAAGCCCAGGGTCTCCAGGCAGAATTGGTCGCCCAGCGTGTAGCGGTTGAACACGAACTTGATGTCGAAGGCGCCTTCCAGCGCGTCCTCGACCTTCATCATGGCGTCTTCGTCGAAGCCCCGGTCGGCCAGGCTTTCGGGGTTGATCTTGGGGGCGCCGTCCAGCGAGGCTGTGCCCAGCATGTAGCGCGCGATGGCCTCGATCTCGCGTTCATTGTAGCCGAGCGTCTTCAGGGCCAATGGGACCGTGCGGTTGACGATCTTGAAATAGCCTCCGCCCGCGAGCTTCTTGAATTTTACCAGCGCGAAATCGGGCTCGATGCCGGTGGTGTCGCAGTCCATTACCAGGCCGATGGTGCCCGTGGGCGCCACGACGGTGACTTGGGCATTTCTAAAGCCGCTTTCCGCGCCCAATTCCAGCGCCCGGTCCCAGGCGGCCTTGGCGGCGGCGATCAGACCGGTATCCGGGCACTCGGCGGCGTTCAGCGGCGTCGGCCGCGTGCCAACACCTTCATAACCCGAGTGATGCCCGTAGGCGGCGCGGCGGTGGTTGCGCACCACGCGCAGCATATCGTCGCGGTTGGCGGCAAAGCCCGGGAACGCGCCGTGCTCCTCGGCCAGTTCGGCCGAGGCGGCATAGGCCGTACCGGTCATCAGCGCCGAAATACCTGCGGCCAACGCGCGGCCCTCGGCGCTGTCGTAGGACAGGCCATTGGCCATCAACAGCCCGCCGATATTGGCGAAGCCCAGGCCCAGCGTGCGGTAGCGGTACGACAGTTCGGCGATATCCTTGGAGGGGAACTGCGCCATCAGCACCGAAATTTCCAGCACGATGGTCCACAGGCGTGTGGCGTGCTCGAAGCCTTGCGCATCGAACACACCATCAGCCTGGCGGAACGTCAGCAGGTTCAGCGAGGCCAGGTTGCACGCCGTGTTGTCCAGGAACATGTATTCCGAACACGGGTTCGAGGCGTTGATGCGCCCGGACTTGGGGCAGGTGTGCCAGTCGTTGATGGTGGTGTCGAACTGCAAACCCGGATCGGCGCACTGCCAGGCGGCCTCGGCGATCTTGTCCCACAGGTCGCGTGCCTTCACGATCTTGGCGATCTTGCCGTCCGAACGGTGCGTCAGCGGCCAGGATTCGTCGCGTTCCACCGCGTGCAGGAACTTATCCGTCACGCGCACGCTGTTGTTGGAGTTCTGGCCCGAGACGGTTGCATACGCTTCCGAATCCCAATCGGTGTCGAGCGCGATGAAATCCACGCCCGAGCGGCCCTGGCGCGCGAACTGGATGGCGCGGCGGATCATGTTCTCGGGGATCTGGGCTTTACGCGCGGCTTTGACTTCGCGGCGCAAGGTGGCGTTGGTGACGGGGTCGAAACGCTGCTCGCCGTCCACGCCGTCCCAATCGCGGCAGGCGTCAAGGATGGCGTTGAGGTGCGTGCGCGCGAGTTTCGAACCCGCCGCCATGGCGGCCACTTTCTGCTCCTCGCGCACTTTCCAGTCGATGAACTCTTCGATATCGGGGTGGTCGGCGTTGACGATGACCATTTTGGCCGCGCGCCGCGTGGTGCCGCCCGACTTGATGGCCCCGGCCGCGCGGTCGCCGATCTTCAGGAAGCTCATGAGGCCCGACGACGTGCCGCCGCCCGACAGTTTCTCGCCTTCGCTGCGGAGCGAGGAAAAATTGGTACCGGTGCCCGAGCCGTATTTGAACAGCCGCGCCTCGCGCACCCACAGGTCCATAATGCCGCCGTCGTTCACCAGATCGTCGGCGATGGACTGGATGAAGCAGGCGTGGGGCTGCGGGTGTTCGTAGGCGCTTTTCGAGGCGGTCAGCGCGCCGGTGCGGTAATCGACATAGAAGTGCCCTTGCGAGGGGCCGTCGATGCCGTAAGCCCAATGCAGGCCGGTGTTGAACCACTGCGGCGAGTTGGGGGCGGCCATCTGCATCGCCAGCATGTAGCGGATTTCGTCGTAGAACGCGCGCGCGTCGGTCTCGGCGTCGAAGTAGCCGGCCTTCCAGCCCCAGTAGGTCCAGGCGCCGGCCATGCGGTCGAACACCTGGCGCGCGTCGTGCTCGCCCGCGGTGCGCTGGGCTTCGGGCAGTTCGGCCAGGTCTTTGGCGTTGGGTGCGTGCCGCCACAGGAACTCGGGCACGTCATCCTCGGCGATGGGCATCAGGCGCGCGGGCACGCCCGAGCGGCGGAAGTATTTTTGCGCCAAGACATCG
>JAEUKM010000266.1 GCA_016793085.1 Rhodospirillaceae bacterium | reverse complement strand
TCACATGCTCGGGCAGTCCCAGCAGATATTTGGCCTGGCCCATGAACAAGAGGATGGCGACACCGTTCATGAACCCGGCGATGCCCGGGTAAGGGGCGAACTTGATGATGCGGCCCAGCTTCGCCGCACCGAAGGCAATCTGGATCGCGCCCACCAGCAGCACGCCGAAGAAGGCCAGCGCCATGGCCATGGGCACGCCGCCGTGTTCGGCCAAGCCCGGAGCGGCGGCGAGGCTGGCTACCATGGCCGCCATGATGACGGAGGTGGAGGCGCGCGGGCCGGTGATCATGTTCTGGGTGCCGCCGAACACGGCCGCCACCAGGGCCGCGAACACCGACGCGTACAACCCGGCCATGACGCCGCTGGCGGCGGCCACAGCACCCAGGGGTGCGAACACCAGAAGGCCGTAGGGGATGGATTCGGCGACACTGATGACGGCGGCCACGAAGCCGCCGGTCAGGTCGCCTTTCAGGGTCTCGGTGTTGACGCGCGGGCGGGCCGAGGTGGCGGGCAGGCTGTCCACCAGCCCCGTCAGCCCCGCTTCATCCTGTCCGTTTGCCTGGCCGTTCGCCGCGATGTCTGCGGGCGCCATTCCCATCCCCCTGTTCCCCGGATACGTTGTCCCCCGAGTTGGCTTAGTCTATGGCCCCGCCGCCCTGGCGTTAAGGGCTGGTGCGCGCCATATCCGCCGATAGACCGATACATATGTAGCTTGAGATTGCGCCTTGACCGAAAAGCCCGCCGCCCCGCCGCCCCTGATGCAGAACCCCAAGTCCGACGCGGGCTTAAGCCGCTCTGCCCAGGCGCTCAGGGCCAATCTGATGAAGCGCAAAGCCCAGGCGCGGGCCCGCGCCGCCACTGAACCTGGGCCCGAGACCGCGCCAGAGGCCGCATCTGCGCCAAGCGCCGAACCGAAAATATCCACAAAGACGCCCTAAATCCCGATTACTTGAGGGGGCCTGCCGCCTGGGCTACAAGGGCCAGCGCTGCCCGCCGTCCAACATCAATGATGGTTCCGTAAGGTTTTCCCCATGTCCGTGATGCCCGACACCTGGATCCGCAAAATGGCGACCGAGCACGCCATGATCGATCCGTTCACGGAAAACCTGAAACGCGACAACGTCATTTCCTACGGCGTGTCGTCCTATGGGTACGATGCCCGGGTTTCGGACGAGTTCAAGATTTTCACCAATCTCGACTCTGCCGTGGTGGACCCCAAGAATTTTTCCGACAAAGGTTTTGTCGACCGCAAGACCGACGTGTGCGTGATCCCGCCGAACTCATTTGCTTTGGCGCGCACGGTGGAATACTTCCGAATCCCGCGCGATGTACTGGTGATCTGCCTGGGCAAGTCCACCTATGCCCGCTGCGGCATCATCGTCAACGTCACGCCCTTGGAGCCCGAGTGGGAAGGCCACGTGACGCTGGAGTTCTCCAACACCACGCCCATGCCCGCGCGCATCTATGCCAACGAAGGCGCCTGCCAGTTCATTTTCCTGAAAGCCGATTCACCGTGCGCGGTGTCGTACCGCGACCGCAAGGGAAAGTACCAGGGCCAGAAGGGCGTGACGCTGCCAAGATTATGAGAACGGCCATATCTTCACCTCCCCTTGAAAAGGGGAGGACGGGAGGGGATCGTTTTGTGAGCCTCTTTAACGACCCCCACCTTAATCCTCCCCCTTGCCGGGGGAGGACACGAGCACATTAGGATTCATCATGGATGCTATTCGCATTGAGGGCGGCAAGCCGCTGACCGGTGAAATCGTCATCGGTGGCGCCAAGAACGCGGCCTTGCCGCTGATGGCCGCGGGCCTGCTGACAGCCGAGCCGCTGACCCTGACCAACATGCCCGAGCTGGCCGACATCGCGACCATGGGCAACCTGTTGCGCCAGCTTGGTGTGCGCATCGACCAGTCGGCCTTGGGGGCGGGTGCGGACGTGGCCGAAGCGGGAGCCACCGGCCGCACCATGACGCTGCGCACGGACAAGATCGCCTCGGTGACCGCACCGTATGACCTCGTGCGCCGCATGCGCGCTTCGGTGCTGGTGCTGGGCCCGCTGGTCGCGCGGCATGGTGAGGCGAAAGTGTCGCTGCCCGGCGGTTGCGCCATTGGCACGCGGCCGGTCGATCTGCATTTAAAAGCGCTTGAAGCGCTGGGGGCGAAGATCGAACTGAAACAAGGGTATGTGCACGCGACCGTGCCTAAGCGCCTGAAGGGCACGCAGATCATGTTCCCGAAGATCACCGTGGGCGGCACCGAGAACGTGCTGATGGCGGCGGCGTTGGCCGAGGGCGAAACCATCATCGAGAACGCGGCGCGCGAACCCGAGATCGGCAACCTCGCCGACTGTCTGAATGCCATGGGTGCGAACATCACCGGCATCGGCTCGGGCACGTTGAAAATCAAAGGCGTCGAGCGTTTGCACGCCGCGCGCGTGGCCGTGGTGCCCGACCGCATCGAAACCGGAACGTACGCCATCGCCGCCGCCATCACGCGCGGCGCCTTGACGCTGAAGGGCACGCGCTATGATTTGCTGAAGGCTGTGTTCGACTCCATGAAGCAGGCGGGCGTGGAGATCACCGAGAAAGGCAGCGACATTCATGTGGCCGCCAAGAATGGCTTGAAGGGTGTCGACGTGATGACCGAGCCGTTCCCGGGCTTTCCCACCGACATGCAGGCGCAGTGGATGGCCCTGATGGCCACCGCCGACGGCGCCAGCATGATCACCGAAACCATTTTCGAGAACCGCTTCATGCACGTGCCCGAACTGACGCGCTTCGGGGCCGACGTGAACGTGCACGGCACTTCGGCCATTGTGCGCGGCAAGGCCAAGCTGTCAGGCGCGCCGGTCATGGCCACCGATCTGCGCGCCTCGGTGTCGCTGGTGCTGGCGGGCTTGGCGGCGTCGGGCGAAACCACCGTGAACCGCGTCTATCACCTGGACCGCGGCTACGAGCGCCTGGAGCAGAAACTGGAGGCCTGCGGGGCCACCATCGAGCGCGTCAGCGGGGCTTAAGACTTATTCAAAGCCTGAGTGTTTAAAGTCTAATCGAGCTAAGATTAGTCGCGCCCCAGTACAAGTTTGAGCGTTGATAAAAGAACTGCTCCAACTTCCTGTAGTTTTTATTTTTTTCTCAATAAGAATGTTTGTAAATTTTAATCGTGAAGACTCTAACATTAATGAGTTGAATAGCTCTTCTATCTTGTCTCTAGGCATGGTTTGTAAAATTGGGAGTTTATTTATTCTGAAATTATCCGTTAAGAATCCAATTAAATAAAATAATACCATAAGAATAATAATAAGTAAGAATGGCGCTAATAATAAGTAGATAAGTAGATGCAATATGCCTAGCTGCTTCAGGGCATATAATATTAGCGACATTGTCAGGGCGCTTACTACGCCTGTAGTGGCCATAATACCAAGAAGTCTTAAATTAAGACCCCGTAATTGCTCGATGATTGGAGAGACTGAGATTCTGAAATGTGTAATAAGCTGTAAGGGAACTAAGAAAAAGATACAAAGAATCGCTAAAAATTGTAGTTGCTCGCTAGATAAGCCAACCGGGTTGTAAACTTCAAATTTCGCCAATGTGAGCGATATCTTATCTTTTTCACTTACCAGCGCTGCGTTTAGTTCATCAAGTAACCCCCATAAAATACCTTCCTTTCCTTCGCTAATAGGTGCACCGCCTAGAGGTCTGATATACCAAGTAAAGGCAGTAATGATTGTCATGGCTCTAAATAAAAATAATCCCATATCAATTGGCTTCATTAACAGTAAAAACGATCTGAATTTTTGATTCACCTTATCTGCAAATGAATTGTCCGTGTATGGATGTTCTCTGGTGTCTTTGGCGCTTGCAAATATATATCGATTAGCTTGCATAATATGTAACGGCAATGAAGTACATAAAGTGGCCACAACTGCAAAGAATGCGGCAATCAACACGCCGTAAAATAGGTGAATAGAGAGAATACAGATCGCGATAAGAGATAAAATCAATCCAACGAAGCGGGCTTGCACTAAACTATATAAGCCTTTAAAGGCGTCAGATAGCTCAAATGAAAAGCATATCTCGCGATATCTCTTAATAAACTCATCTATGCTAAGCCAGTTTATGTAAGCTGCTATTTTTCTTGTGAGATCTTCGTTTAAGTTGGAGAGTCTTCTACAAGAGCTAATTGCCGTTTCTATAATCCAAGGATTCTTGATTTCAAGCGCTTGAAGCAACAAAGGCGGCATTTGATCTTGAGGCACAAGTGAGACAGCTTCACAGGCTAGTTTAACCGACAGCACATTCTCTGTCGGAGAGATTAACGTTCGGAGTTTAGTCGCTAACTGTGTGCGTATAGTACCCAAACTCTCTGCATTAGTGATGAATGCGTCCCTCAGAAATCGAAGAGCATGAAATGAATCTAACTTAGTTGTATGAAGATCATTGGCCTCAATGTGGTTTTTTTGGTCATCGGCAATTTTAATAATGTGCCAGCAATATTCGGCTACTGCGCTTTTTTGTTTTTGGTTGCATAATTCTACATACAAAACCAAGGCATCTCTCCATCGAGAATCCTGTGGGATGGATTGAAGCTTGTTTGTTGCGTCTTCATTTAGCAGCTTCATCACGAGGAAGTATTCGTTAAAGCGCCGATGAATAAAACTAAATCTGCTACTTCCTGAATGAAGTTCATTAGAATCGTTAAAGCGGCCAATTTTGATGTAAGCTAAAAACTGCAATACTTTTTCAACATCTTTTCGTGGGCCAGCAGTCGCTAATTCATCAAGCGAAG
The DNA here is from genome assembly GCA_016793085.1 of Rhodospirillaceae bacterium. GTDB lineage: Bacteria > Pseudomonadota > Alphaproteobacteria > Rhodospirillales > Rhodospirillaceae. Next base: position 19,627 of record JAEUKM010000266.1, on the reverse strand, counting down.
CCTCTAAACCCAAGTCGTCTTGCTCAAACATTGTATAAGCAATTCTCGCGGCGTAGCTCTCAAGTTGCGCACTATTTAAATGGAGCTCCTCTAGTTTCTTGGTGGCGCTAGCTATACGACTTACAATATACCCCTGAAACAATGAGGATTGATTCTCTGGGAGCGACTGTGTGCGAATCACATAGTCTGCAAGAAGTGCACATAAGAATGGGTTGCGCACTAAAGCAACCAAGTCTTGTCTTGTTGCCAGTAGTTCTCTGATTAGCGACGGTGAGAAGAACTGGGTGCGCTTGAGATAGTTTCGTATCTGAATGTTGCTAAATGGCCGTATTTCGAAGGTACATATTTGGCGAGCTATTATTTTGGGCCTTCTGTAAAATCTCGAGGCGACAAGACATTGTTGATTAATGGAGCTGCGCGAAAAAAGAGAAAAGACATTCGAGAGCTTTGCCACGAGAGCGGAATTCTCGTCTGCGTCTAATAGGGCCGGTATTTCATCAAATGAATCAAAGATAAAAAAGAATCTGCCGTTAGATAGTAATCTATCAAAATAGTTAGACAAAAAATTTGCAGCAAGTACTGCACACCTGCTTTGCATGTACCTCTGAACAAAATCAGCTAAATCTTTAGGTGTTGGCTCATAATCATTCTTCCATGATTTTGTTTCATGCCATTCTTTAAGATTAATATAGACAGGTATTTTATTGCTTGTGGGTATTTCGTTGAGTAGGCGCTTAGCCAACAATCTCATTGAAACACTCTTGCCTGATCCTGGATCTCCCAATACTAAAAAGACTTCTGCTTTACGTTCATAGCGTATTGCTTGAATTAAATCGGATACAACTTGACGCTTTCTTGATTTGATGCCCTCTACCTCGATTTCGGCGTGAAGCGGTTCAAATAAGCGTGTTTCCCAATGCGACGCGAAGTCAATTTTGATCAAATCTTGTTCTAGGTGCTCTTTAAAGGCTGCAATTTTATCGGTGATGCCAGGTTCAGGTAGCTCCTCCTCTAGCGATAAGTTGTGTGGATTGAGTGCGCTGACGTTCTGTGGCAAACGCAGTATTATAAAAAGCGCCGCAATGACGAATGTTAGTATGGCTATCAAAGCGGCTAGCGGATCGAGACTTGAGCTTAATGGTTCAAATGAACCGCCACTATTTTCAATAGAAGGGGATTTGATTAAGTCATCAAAGAATGGCAGAGACTCGATGTATGTATAAAAAAAAACTAAGAAACCTGAATCTTTCCATAGATAATAAGTAGCGGAAGCTACGACCGTACCTACTAGTCCTATCGCAGCTAGTCGAACTCTAAGTAGGGAATCTCCTGTGGGATACCAAATTTTCCTAATACTGATTAGGAATGCTATAAGGAATACTGCCACGAATATTTTCGTAGCCCATGAATCAGCGAAAAGTAGTGTTGCGCTAAACAGCGTTAGAATCAGAACAAAAGTCGCGCCCGCTAGATTTTCTTTACTCATAACCGTTCCTTTATATTAGCTAGCTATGTATCGGAATAATCTAGGCGTGTATTTTACTCAAATATAATCTCAGCGCGATTTTTCATACCTAAGCTCGGATGCTTTTGATTTTGTCCCGGTAGTTATTTTCTCTGCTTTATCGCATTAGAAATGAAACTTCAGCAGAAACTGGAGGCCTGCGGGGCCACCATCGAGCGCGTCAGCGGGGCCTAAGCCCCTGTATTTTAAGGCCGATCCCGGGTAGTGACTTGTCTTAAAACCGTGTAAAACCACGGCACTTTAATATAGGGGCGCAAACGAGGTTCCGAGCCGTAGGGCCCGAGCCGTATGGTAACACCCCGGGACCAAAAGAAGCCTGACCGTTATGTCGTCGCCCCAACCCTTGATCATTGCCCTGCCGAAGGGTCGCATTCTGGACGAAGCGCTGCCCATCGTGCGCCGCGCGGGCATCGAGCCCGAGGCGGCCCTGGGCGATGAAAACTCGCGCGCGCTCAGCTTCTCCACCAATCGTCCCGATGTGAAAATCATCCGTGTGCGCAGCTTCGATGTCGCGACCTTCGTGGCTTTCGGCGCCGCACAGATTGGGATCGCGGGTAACGACGTGCTGATGGAATTCGACTACTCCGAGATTTATTCGCCGCTCGATCTCGGAATTGGTAAGTGCCGCCTGTCCATTGCACAAAGGGTAGACCTGGGCGACGACCTTGATCTTTCGCGCCTCAGCCACGTGCGCATCGCCACCAAGTACCCGAACATCACCTCCAAATGGTTCGCCGAGCACGGCATCCAGGCCGAGTGCGTGAAGCTGAACGGCGCCATGGAACTGGCCCCGGCCTTGGGCCTGACGCCGCGCATCGTTGACTTGGTTTCGACCGGTGCCACCTTGAAGGCCAACGGCCTGCGCGAAACGGCGACGATTGCGCAAGTGTCCTCGCGTCTGATCATCAACCGCACGGCCTTGAAAGTACGCTCGGACGAAATCAGCGGCTGGATCGAGCGCTTCCGCGCCGCCGTGGCGGGCTAGCGTCATGGCGCGTCTTCTGTTCGCAAAAGAGGCAGGGTTCGAGAAGGATTTCACAGCACTTGTGAACGCCAGCCGCGACGAGAAATCCGACGTGGATGGAGCCGTGGCCGCTATTCTCGCGGACGTGAAAAAACGCGGCGACGCGGCGGTGCTGGACTATACCGCCAAGTGGGACCGCGTGACCCTGTCAGCCGAGAAGTTGAGGTTTACGAAAAGCGAAATCGAAAGTGCGGCCAGCCAGTGCGACGGCGAAACGCTGAAGGCGCTGCATGTGGCCGCCGAACGCATCGCCGATTATCACCGCCGCCAGATGCCGAAGGATGAACTCTACGCAGGCAAAGACGGCATTACGCTCGGCTGGCGCTGGACAGCCGTGTCCTCGGCGGGACTCTATGTCCCCGGAGGTACGGCGGCGTTGTTCTCATCCGTCCTGATGAACGCCGTTCCGGCCAAGGTGGCGGGCGTGCCGCGCCTGGTCGTGACGCTGCCGACACCGGACGGCAAGACCAACCCGCTCATGCTGGCGGCCTGCAAGATCGCGGGCGTGGATGAGGTGTACCGCATCGGCGGCGCGCAGGCCATCGGCGCGCTCGCCTACGGCACGGCCACTATCGCCGCTGTCGATAAAATTGTCGGGCCCGGCAACGCTTATGTAGCATCGGCCAAAAAACAGGTGTTCGGCGCCGTCGGCATCGACATGGTGGCGGGGCCTTCGGAGATTCTCGTCGTCGCCGACAATTCCAACGACCCGGCCTGGATCGCCGCCGACCTGTTGTCGCAGGCCGAGCACGACCCGTCCTCGCAATCGGTGCTGATCACCGACAGCGAGGATTTCGCGCGGCGTACAATAGAGGCTGTTGACGGCCACCTGAAAACGCTGCCGCGCGCCGACATCGCCCGCACGAGTTGGCAGAAGCACGGCGGCGTGATCGTGGTGGATAGGCTTTTGGACGCTGCGGCCCTGGTGGACCGCATCGCGCCCGAGCACCTGGAACTGGCCGTTGCGGACGCCAAGCCGCTGATGGCCGCCATCAGACACGCGGGCGCCATTTTCGTGGGCCGCCACACCCCGGAAGCCCTGGGCGATTACATTGCGGGCCCCAGCCACGTGCTGCCGACCTCGGGAACAGCGCGGTTCTCCTCAGGTCTCGGCGTGTTCGACTTCTTAAAGCGCACGTCCATCGTCGACTGCTCGGCCGAGGGCTTGCGCGCCATCGGGCCCAGCGCGCTTGCCATGGCGCGCGCCGAGGAACTGGACGCGCACGCGCTGTCGGTCGCCATCCGGCTCAACATCGGGCGGACATAATGACCGCGCCTGGCGACGACACCGCAGGCGACACCACCCCAGAGAGCCGGCCGCGCTCCATCGTCAAGCTTGTGCTCGATGAGAAAACTTTCGTGCGCCGCCGCCCCGAGGTGGAGCACGAACGCGAAGTGGCGATCTTCGACTTGCTCGAGGAAAACACCTTCTGCCTACGCGGCGAGGGCCTCCACCCCGGCCCCTACCACGTGCGCCTGAAGCTGGCCGAAGACCGGCTGCTGCTCGACATCCGCGATACCGCCGAAACGAAGGTCAAGGAGATCACGTTCCCCGTGAAGCCCTTCCGCATGGTGGTGAAGGATTACTTCATCGTCTGCGAAAGCTATTTCGACGCCATCAAAACATCCTCGCCGTCGCAGATCGAAGCCATCGACATGGGCCGCCGCGCGCTGCACAACGAAGGCGCGCAGATGCTCTTGGAGCGCCTGACGGTGGATGCCGACCTTGACCACACCACGGCGCGGCGGCTGTTCACGCTGCTCTGCGTGCTGCATATCCGGGGTTAGGGCCACATGGCGAACATTCTGCCCTCATCCGTGCTGTTCTGCTGCACCATGAACGAGATCCGCTCGCCCATGGCCGAAGGCATCATGAAGCACCTGCACGGACGGCGCGTGTTCGTGGATTCGGCCGGTGTACACCAGGGCAAGCTTGACCCGATGATGGTGGCGGTGATGAGCGAGATCAACATCGACATGGGCAAACATAACCCCAAGACGTTCGACAACCTGACGGATGATTCCTTCGATATGGCCATCTCGCTGTCGCCGCCCGCGCAGCACAAGGCTGTCGATCTGTCCCGCTATCATCATTGCGACGTCAAATACTGGAAGGTCTCCGACCCATCGCTGGTGGAAGGCTCGCGCGACGTGAAGCTCGCCGCCTACCGCCAGGTGCGCGACGAACTGCGCATGCGTATCCTGGAACTCTTCCCCTTCGCGAACGATCCGCGGTTTTAGCTCATGCAGTTTATCCTCGCTTCATCCTCGCCGCGCCGCCTGACGTTGCTGACCCAGATCGGCCGCAAGCCCGACGCGGTGGTGCACGCCGACCTGGATGAAACGCCCTTGAAGGGCGAGTTGCCGCGTGCGCTGGCCGACCGTCTGGCCCTGGCCAAGGCGAAAACGGTGGCGGTTCAGTATCCGCAGGCCGTGGTTCTGGCCGCCGATACGGTGGTAGCTTGCGGGCGGCGCATTCTGCCCAAGGCCGAAACGGAGCAGGAGGCGCGCGACTGCCTGGCGCTGTTGTCGGGGCGGCGGCACCGCGTGCACGGCGGCATCGCCGTCGTCGCGCCGCATAAAACCTGGGTGCGCCATGTGGAAACCGTGGTGCGCTTCAAGCGGCTGACGGCGGCCGAAATCGACGCCTACATCGCCTCCGATGAATGGCGCGGCAAGGCCGGCGGTTACGCCATCCAGGGCCTGGCTGCGACGTATACAATGTCGATCAACGGCTCGTACCCCAACATTGTCGGCTTGTGCGTCTATACCGCCGAGAGCCTGCTGGCCGCGGCGTTCCAAAACGCATGACGCGCAAACCGAACCGCATTTTCGTCTCGCGCGGGCCCGGCGAAACGCGGGCGGCCCTGGTCGCGGACGAGCGCGTGATCGAGATCGTTCATGTGCGCGACGCCGAAGCGCAAACAGGCGCGGTCTATGCCGGGCGCGTCATCGACCGCGTGCCAAACGCCGATGCGCTGTTCGTCGAGATCGGCGTGGGGCCGCCGGGCGTGCTGGACGCCAAAGATCAGAATCTCGCCAAGGGGCGCATGGTGGCCGTGGAGGTTGCTACACCGGCCCGGGCCGAGAAGGGGCACAAGCTGAAGCCGTCCAAGGCGGCCATTCCCGAAGCGATGAAAACCCCCGGCCTGATCACTGCCGCCCCGGATGCGGCGGCGGGCTGGTGGTGCAGGTATAAAGAGCACATCGTTGAAATCGTCGCCGAACAAGCAGCGCAGCGGCAAAGGCTTGCAGGCCTGTTGGGGGCCGCGGCGCCCATTGTCGATGCCGCCGCGAACGACATGACCTTCGCCGAGATCGACGAGCAGGTGGATGCGGCGCTGGCATCGGTCGTGGTGCTGCCCAGCGGCGGGCGCCTGGTGATCGAACAGACTGCAGCACTGGTGGCTATCGACATTGATGCCGGTGCGTCGTCCATAGTCCAGACCAACACAGAGGCGATGACGGAGTTGGCGCGCCAAATCCGTCTGCGCAATCTGGCCGGTCACATTGTTGTGGACCTCATCCACACCAAGGGCCCGCAGCGCTTCGTGGCCGCGCTGAAAGAAGCCTGCGCCGATGATCCGGCCGAGACGCGGATCATGGGCCTAACCCCATCAGGGATGATCGACATTGTGCGCCGGCGCGTGCGCCCGTCGCTGGCGGAAGCGCTGTACGGTCCGCACACGGTGGCTTACCGCGCGCTGCGCCTAGCCTGCCGCGAACTGGTCGGGCGACGTGTGGCAAAGGTGGAGCTGCGCGTGGCGCCCACGGTCGCGGCGGCGCTGAACGAGCAATTGAACGCTGCCATGCTTGAGGCGCGCGACACGGCCAAGGGCGAAATCGTGGTGGTGCCGCAAGCCAGCTTTGCCGAGGCCCGCATCGAGGTGGGCGCTTGACCCGCTGCATGAAGCACTGAAAATATAATCGTTATGGAAAAAACGCCGCCGCCGCCCTTATCCGATCAATCCGCCCGCCCGGACGGCGTGCGCGTGACGGCACCCAAGTGCGTCCGCTGCGGCAAGCCGGTTGAGGCGCGCCACCGGCCCTTTTGTTCTCAGCGTTGCGCGGACATAGACCTCGGTGCCTGGGTGACCGGGGCCTACCGGGTCGCGACCGAGGACGCCCCCGCCGAGGCTGGCGAGCGCGAGGGGCCAACGCCCGGCCCCACGGGTTCTTAACTTGGGCAGCTTCAGCGCCCCGCCAGGCCCGCCAAAACCGCCGAAAAGCCTTTTTCCAGCAATGTGTTATGGCCTGTTCAAGGTGGCTGGACAGGGCCCATCCCGGCGTTTATAAAGCGCGCCTCTTCCAGGCCAAGTCGCCTCAAAGCCCAGGTAGCTCAGTTGGTAGAGCAACGGATTGAAAATCCGTGTGTCGCTGGTTCAATTCCGGCCCTGGGCACCATTTTTCCATCACGTATCCGAAACCGTCAGCCGCAGCACGTTCCAGCCGTCTTCGCGGGCATAGCGGATATCGCGGCCCTTGGTCTGAATGAGGCGCAAACCGATCCCGCCGACTTTGCCCGTGGCGATATCCGGCTGCCAGTTCTCTGGGGGCCGCGAGGGATCAAACGGTTGACCCTGGTCGGCATAGATCAGTTCAGCGCAGCCATTCTGATAAACCAAACTGATGCGTACTTGGCCGTCTTTTACGCTGTAACCGTATTTGAGCGTGTTGGTGAACAGTTCCTCGACCACGAGGACCAGGTTCATCACCATGGCCTTTTCAAACTTCGCTTCAACCGCCCACGCTTCGGCAACACGGCAAGCTTCGCTGCTGGCGGCCTGTGTCGCTCCAAAAGTCCATTGCGCGGTATGAATGCCGGACATATGGTTTCTGATCAGTTCAGACGTTCAGTTCAGACGTTCAATTCAGACGTAACATGCGCATCATGTTGCCTCTAAGCGAATCGCCCTTAAGCCGTGCCGCAGGTTAAATCGCTCAACCGAATTTAGCCGTTCAACGCCGCCTTGAAGAAGGACAATCGCACTATGGCAAATCGAAACTCAAGTGTGTTGGGGTGCGTTGCAGCGATTGCCGTGCTTCTGGGCCAGGTCGCATGGGCGGCCGATCCCATCGGCACGGTGAAAACCCTGGGCGGCGCGGCGACCATAACGCGCGAGGGCGCCGCAATACCGGCGACCCTGGGCATGAGCGTGTTTCAAGCCGATACGATTGCCACGGCGGCCGGCGGGCGCATCGGCATCACGTTCGTCGACAACAGCACAATGTCCCTGGGCCCCAACGCCAGTCTGTCGCTGGATACGTTCCGGTTCGACTCCACCACTTACGAAGGCCAGTTTCAGACGACCTTGAAGCAGGGCACGCTGGCCGCGGTGTCGGGGCGCATCGCCAAGCAGACGCCCGAGGCGATGACGGTGCGCACGCCCTCGGCCATTCTGGGGGTGCGCGGCACAAAATTCGTGGTCCAGGCGGGTGGGGGCTGACATGCGCATAGTCCACATCGCCGCTGCTGCCTTGATGCTCACGGCTTTGGCCGGTTGCGCCGCCGGTGACCTTGTCGTTGTGCTGCCGCACGAGGACGGCTCGGTTGGCGGCGTCAGCGTAACAAAAGGCGCCCGCCAAGTCTTGTTGGACAAACCGTTGGCCGCCACCAAGACCGGCGGCGGGCTTGATGCGTTCACCATCGAGACGGCGGAAGTCGACAAACGGTTCAGCGATGCGCTGGCGGCGCAGCCCGTGGCTCCGCGCAGTTATTCGCTCTATTTCGAGGAAGGCAGCACCCGGCTCCATGCGGGCTCGAAGGCCGTGCTGCAGGAAATTTTAGCCGACGTGGCGCGCAGGCCCTCGGCGGAGATCACGGTCATCGGCCATACCGACCGTATCGGCAAGGTTCCCGATAACGATGCCCTGTCGCGCCGCCGCGCCGCCGCCGTGGTGGACTTTCTTGTGACCAACGGCGTGAAGCGCGACATCATGTCGGTCGCCGGGCGGGGCGAGCGCGAGCCCATCGTGCCCACCCCCGATGAAACCGAGGAACCGCGCAACCGCCGCGCCGAAATCAGTGTCCGCTAGGGATTAGAGCACGCTAAGCCGTTTCAGGTTTGCTCTCAGTTCGGCTAGGTGTCGTTCGGGCCGTTCCACTTCACCACGACAATCGCAATGTCGTCGGAAGGTTCGGCATCGCCACTATGGCGTTTCACATCGTCGTAAATCGCCTCGACGATCTGCTGCGCGCTGGCTTTGGGCCGCATATGCGCAAGGAGCGTGCGCAGCCGCGCCGCGCCGTACACGTGTTGCCCGGCATCCATGGCTTCCGTGACGCCGTCGGTAAACAGCACCAGAACATCGCCGGGCGCAATGCGCTGTGCCTCGGCGGGATAAGTCATGTCCTCCAGCACGCACAAGGGCGGGCCGCCCTGGCCGTCCAGGGGAATTGGCGCGTGTCCTGCGCTTAAGAGCAGCGGCGGGTCGTGGCCCGCGTTACAGTAGTTCAGTGTGCCGTCGCGTAAGTCCAGCAGGGCCGCGAACGCCGTGATGAACATGCTTTCGGTATTGTCGCGCGCGATATCGGCATTCGCCTCGCTCATGATCTCGCCGATATCCTGGCGGCGGCGCAACACAGCACTTTTATAAAGCGCCTTGCCGAGGGTCATGAAAATGCTGGCGGGAATGCCCTTGCCGGAAACGTCCCCGATCATGAAGAACAAATGGTCGCCGTCGATCTTGAACATGTCGTACAGGTCGCCGCCTACTTGCCGCGCCGGTTCCAGCATGGCGGCCACGTCGATGCGCCCGGCTTTGTCGACGATGTTGCGCGGATCGGGCAGCGAGCCCAGCTGAATGCGCCGCGCGGCGGCCAATTCGCCCGCCAGCTTGGCATCCCTGATCCGCTGAATCTCAAGGTCGCGTTTATAACTCTGGCGCTGCTGATCGGCTTCGGCCAGTGTCTTTTCCAAAAGCCCGACAAAGACAACGCCGGCAGCCAAGGCCGGCGAAAGAACATCAAGCAGCAGGTGGAAGCTGCCGAACGCGATCAATCCGCCAGCGGCCAGCGCGGCCAGGCTTCCGGCATAGGGCAGGGCAGCGTAACGCGGCTGCATCGCGGGCATAGCGAAGGCCAAACCGCAGCAAAGCAGCAGGGTAATCAGCGCTTCCACGGCAGGCGCCCAATCGGGGCGCGACAGCAGCGTGCCGTCAAAGACGGATTCCAAAACTTGCGCCCTGATTTCCACGCCGGCCATGCGCGAGGTTAAGGGCGTGCTGGGTTGATCCATCAGGCCAAGCCCGGTCACGCCGATCAGCACCAGCTTGCTTTCAAGCATCGCCGCATCGGCCGTGCCCGCCAGCACGTCCACGGCGGAAACAAAACGTCCGGGGTCGTGCCGCCCGAAATGAAGCCACACCGATCCATCGCGCTGCATCGGAATGCCAAGGTCGCCCATCCTGACGCGTGAAACGCCGCGCTCGTCGCCGTCGAGATTAAACCCGCCAACATTTGCAGCTAAGCGCAGCATTTCAAGATCGAGCGACGGGACCAAGAGGTCGCTGGTTCTGGCCATGAGATAAACGCGGCGGATGACGCCGTCGGGATCCGGGTCGGCGCTGAGGAGGCCGTGCCCGCGTGCCGCCGCGTCGATGACGGGCAAACTGCGCAAGAGGCTGTTGTAAGGGCGTAAAAGGTCGCGCGCCACGCCAGCTTCCACGCGCACGGGTGCAAGCTGACCTGCCGTGCCGCCGCCGGCCGTTTCCTCCAGCCCCGCGATGCCAAGCGCCACTGGCGCGTTGGCGATGGCTTGGGCCAGCACCGCGTCGTTGGGCGGGCGCAGCGCCAGCCAAGCTTCGACAGCTTGCGGCGCACCCTTGGCCCAGTCAGCAGACTCTGCTGAGAGCCGGTCCGGCTCGGAAAACAGAATGTCGACGCCCACCGCCGCGGGCTTGTGGACCGCGATGGCGTCAATCAGCGCGGCGATGCGGTCGCGCGGCCAAGGCCACTGTCCCACGGCGGCCAGACTGGCTTCGTCGATCGCGACGATGGTGACGGGCCCCGAGATGCGCGGGCGCGGGATGGCCTCGTGGTAAAGATCGAACAACACGCGCCTGATCCCGGCGGTGGGGCCTTCATCGGTGCCGGCCGTGAAAAAAATCAGGGCGGCGAACACCACACCGGCCAGCACGCCGATGGGGCGGCTGCGGGCGCGCCAGGCCTGCAAAACCGGATGGCTGCTCCGGGCCGGGCCGGGCATGGCGTTCGGGTCCGGCGTCAGACGTCCAGCTCCAGACCGTCGTAGGCCGAGCTGATGGTCAGGGCCGGGCCTTCGCCGCCGCGCTCCAGCTCTTCATAGCGGATGGTTTCCTGCAAAATCCGGCGCAGCATGGCGTCGTCATATACAGGCTCGTGATGGAACAGCATCAGGTGCTTGACGCCCGCCATGCGGCACAGCTCGACGCCGACGATGTTCGAGGAATGGCCCCAATCCTGTTTCAGGGAAATCGCGTCGGCCAGGGAATACATGGCGTCGAAGATCACCAGATCGGCATTGCGGAAAAAATCGACGAAGCTTTGCGTTTCGCTTTTGTTTTCCTGTTTGTGCTCTGAATCGGTCGAATACACGATGGCTTTGCCCTTGCGCTCAAAGCGATAACCGAAGCTGTCGCCCTCGTGGTACTGCTTCATGGCCGTGACGGTAGAGCCCGCGACGGTGATGGGCGTGCCCGGCTGCATAACGATGAATTCGATCTTGGCCCCCAGCATGTCGAGGCCGACGGGAAAGCACGGGGCCGACTGCTGGCGGCGGAACGCGGCCTCCGGGTCGGGGTGGCAGGCATGAATACGGATATGGTTGCCCTTGATGTAGGCGGGCGTGAAAAAAGGAAAGCCCATGATGTGGTCCCAATGCAGGTGGGACAGGAACACATTATAGGTCTGCGGCTTGGCGGGCCCGTGTTGGGCCAGCATATGCACGCCGAATTCCCGCAGGCCGCTGCCGAGATCGCAGAGGATGTATTCCGCGCCCCCTGCGTCGATCTGCACGCACGATGAGTTGCCGCCGAAGGTGTTGCTTGTCTCCCACGGCAAGTCCTCGGTGATGAACTTGTCGACGGCGTTATCATCGGCCAGCGTGCGCCCGCGCGCTGCCGTCAGTGCGGCCTTGATCTTGCCGCGCACACCAGCCGCCGAAAGGGCCACCGGCAACGAGCCACGGCTTCCCCACACGCGTACTTTCATGGTCAGCCTTTCAGCTTGGCCGAAGCCGTGGCGAGGTCGTCATGGCAGGCGATGACGGCAGTAAAGCGGCTGATGGCGAACACCTCCTTGACGGCCGGTGTTAAGGCCGCGATGGCCAGTGGAATTTTGTCCGCCTTGGCCTTGCGGGCCGCGACCATCAGGCTGCGCAGTCCGGCGCTGCTGATGAACGGGACGGCGGCCATGTCGATGACAAGGCCTTGGCTTGCCCCGGCAAGCGCGTCGAGAAGGGCGTTTTGAAAGGCTTCGGCTGTATTCTGGTCAATCCGGCCCGAGGCCTTGAAGACAGCCACGCCGCCCGGTGCGCCCTGTTCGGTGTTCATCGGCCCGTTCCCCCTGGGCCAAAGTGTCGCCGAATTTCCGCAGCCTGAAAACTGCTTTATGGGGCCTTTTGCGCTCCTGTTTGCTTATTTCCCGGGATTGACATGGGCGGGGTCGGCCAGGGTCGCATCCTGGCGCGTGATCACATGCATGTCTCTGCCAGGCGTGCGCGCGGCGATGCTGAGGCGCTTGTCGACCTTGGCGTTGAACGTCTTGGACCTTACCGTGTCCACAAACACCCAATCGACGTTTGCGGTCTCAGGCGTGAGTTCCACCACCGCGTAACCGCGCGAGGACAGTTCGCCGTACACCATGTTTTTGTTCTTCGCGATCATGGCTTGCGCCATGGAGGGCCCGTTCACGCCCATGAAGGATTCCATGCCGGGTGAGCTGACCGAGGCCGTGGTGACTTCAAAAGCCCGCATATCGCCTTGTTTATCGCGGTGGACGAAGCCCCACGCGTTATGCAGATCGCCGCTGAGGATGATCGTGTTGTTGGCATGCGCACGCAGGCTCTCGATCATGCGGTCGCGCGAACGCGGGTAGCCGCCGCCCCAAGTGTCGGAGGCAAACGGCAGGTTGTTCTGATCCTGCAAGCGCATGCGCATGAAGAAGTCGTTGGTAAAACGCCCGCCGCGTACCGGATCCATGTGCGCTGACGGATCGACCGGGAAGAATGTCGCAGCAATGGTCTGCTGCCCTAAGATTTGCCACGGCGCGCCGCGCGCTTTCGATGCTTTCAAGGTGTCGCTTAACCATGCTTCTTGCTCGGCCCCAAGAATGGTGCGCTCGGCATTCAGCACTTCGGCGATGTAGCGGGCGAAGTCGGGCATGAAAATGTGACCGGCCGGCAGTTTTTTGGCATCGCCGCCCACGGTTTCAAACAAATCGGGCCGCGGCGCCGGCGGCCAGGCGCGCGCATCGTAGGGCATCGGCCACGCCGCCGTGCCGTCGGGGCTGGGCTGCGTCAAAAAAACCATTTGCGACCCGCCGGGCGCCGGGTCGCGTCCGTAAAGCCGGGTGTCCAGCATGATGATGGAGGCCACATCGCCGAAGTCGAAGCTGCGGAAGATGCGGCCCGTGGGGTCGGGCGTCAGCGGGCGGATGGGCATCCACTCGAAGTAGGCCTGAATGGCACGGGCCTTGCGTTCCTCCCAGGTGCCTTCGCTGCCGCTCCAATGATTCTCCGAGCCGTTCTTATGGGCGTTGTTGGCGATCTCATGGTCGTCCCACACCGTGATGAACGGGTGGCGGCGGTGAACGTCTTGCAGGTCCGGGTCCAGCCGATAGCTGCCGTAGCGCTTGCGGTAATCGTCCAGCGTCACCAGCTTTTTGCGCGGCTCGGCGATGCGGCTGCCGCGGGCGATTTCCTCGTCGGTATAAATCGCCGGGCCGTATTCATATATATAATCGCCGATGTGCAGGGCGACGTCGATGTCGTCGCGGTCGGCGCAGTGGCGGTAGACGTTGAAGAACCCCTGGCCCACGTTGGCGCAGCAGAACACGGCCAGCTTCAGGGGCCGGTTTCCCGTTTGCGGGAACGTGCGCGTGCGTCCGGTGGGTGACACCACATCGCCCGCCTTGAAGCGGTAGTAATAAGTGCGCCCTGGCTTCAGCCCCGTCACGTCCACTTTCACCGTGTAGTCGCGGCTGGCGTCGGTGGAGGCCGTGCCGCTATGCGCAACGGTTTCAAACGTTTCTGTTTCTGAAACGTCCCAGACCACGTCGACGCGCTCAGAGCTGGTAGCAGGTTCCGCCCGGGTCCAGATCACCACGGCCGTATGCAACGGGTCGCCGCTGGCGACATTGTGCGTAAAGCGCACCGTCGCCGTTGCCGCTGCGGTGGCGGGCATACCGGCGGCAGCCGCAGTAGCGGCAGCCATCAGGCCGCGCCGGTCCAGCATTAAGCCGTGCGGGGGGCTTTGGTCGTCAGTAGAAGTGGTCATGCTGTCTATTATCGGGCTTGCGGCGCGCCGTGGCAATTACTGCGCCGCCGCACGGACCTCGGCCTTGAACTCCTCCAGCGACTTCTTGCCCTGGATGCGCTTTTTCAAAGTCCCGTCGCGGCCAAGGACGTAGGTGGTCGGCACCACCTCGTTCCAGGCCGGGTCGATGACGCTGACCAGATAATCCATCTCGGTCTTGTCGCGCGCGTAGGTGTTGAAGGTGGGGAAGTAGCGCTTGCGCATGGTCTCGATCTGCGTGGTGCTGCCCTTGGGCTCGTCCACCGCGATGCCGATCAGTTTCACTTTCAGATCGGCAAGTTCGCTTTCCAGGCGCACAAGGTCGGGGATTTCCACCAGGCACGGCGCGCACCACGTCGCCCACAGGTTCACCACCACAATCTTGCCGCGCTCGGCTTGTAGAGCGGCTTCAAGCCCGGCGGGGCTGATGGTCTCTACGGTTTGCGCCGTTGCGGGCACATGAAACCCTGCCAGCCCCAGCACGGCTGCGAACGCGATAATGGTTGAACGCATCAGTTCAGTTCCGCACGACCTGGCCGGGCGCGCCCGGCAGCGTGGTGGTGTGGATGCGGTCGGCCTGCTGCCAGGCGATCTGGAACTTGCCGTCGGGGCGCGCAGCCACGATTGGATTCTGCGCATTCTCCGGTCCCGCGGCCAGTTCGGCGATGCTTCCAGCGGGTTCGCCCTTCAGATTATACATCCGATAGAACACGCGCCGCGCACCGGTGGTTTTGCCGTGCCAGGCCAACAGCACGTAGCGGCCGTTGGTGGCGATGGACGGCGCATCGGACACGGCTGCTTCCGGGTGCGCCAGCGCGGCTTTGGTGTAGGACGCTCCGGCATCGGCTGACATGGAGAAGTAAACGCCGGGCTTAGCCTCGCCGCCGTTATAGGCGGCGGTGTAGATATTTCCGTCTTTTACGGCCATCACGGTGGGCTTGAGCGGGCATCCGGCGATCTGCCATGGCGCGCCGCCCGTGACGACGGCCGTGTCCGCCATGCCGCTGCTGGCGGCGATTCGCATGACCGTGGACTGACGGATATTGTCGCCCGAGACTTGGCGCGAGCCCAGCAGAATGTTCGAGGCGGCGTCCGAAACAGCGACGAGCTGGCAACAAGGACATACGCCGGTCGCCATCAGTTCGCGGTCGGGGGCGAAGGTTTTGCCGTCATCGCGCGAAGTGGCGGCATACATGGCGCCCGTATCGCGTTCACTCCCCATGTTCCGCGTGTCGATCCACACTACATGCACACTGCCGTCCGGGGCGGCGGCGAGCGTGGCGAAGGCCGCCGCGCTGATGAAGCCGCCGTGGATCATGTGGCTTAAGTCCTTGTCCGTGAGCGTCGAGAGGCGCTTGGGCGGCTCAAAGTTGGCGCCGCCGTCGGTCGAGCGTGTGTAGTGCGTCGTCAGCGCCACTTTGTTCAGGGCAGGGTGCACTTCGTTGGCGGCGTAGGCGATGTGCCAATTCCCCTTGTTTGAACTGACGATGCGCGGGCGGCTCACCTGCTGGCCCCAGACCACACCGTCCGCCTGGTTCACTTTCACGGGTGCAGTGAATGTGGCCCCGCCGTCGCGCGACATGGCGACATATAAATCGGTGGAGGAGAGGTGGTTGTCGTGTGGGCCGTCGGCTTTCTTCTGCTGTTCCGGCGCGCGGTCGACCCACATCAGGGCAATCTCGCCTTTGGCGTTCACAGCCACATCGGGCGCAACCGCCACATGGCTGGTGGGGCTGACCGGTTCGGCGTGCGCCAGGGCACCCAGGACCAACGCCGCCAGCAGACCCAGCAGAACTTTTTTCAATGCCATGGACTTTTCCCCTGACTGTGCCTTCGGATTTCGAAATATCACACCATTAAATCTTTGCCGCTGAATACGGGTTTGTAAATATATGACGTGCTTTTGAACGCGCGGTTGCCGCAGTTGTGTTTGCAGCGCAGACTTGCGCGGACAAAAACGATGATGCCAGTGCAGCCCCTTGACCGCTCTTTCGCCCGCGGACTAGGTTCATCTATGCAACCGACTATGCCGCGCCTGTGTTGGGGCGGATCATGCGGGCTGTTCAAAGGAACGACCATGGCCGACAGCGCCATCGCCCAGCCGATCGACATTCTGCCCGCCCACCGTTTCGACGAGGCGGCGCTGGCGGTGTATTTGAACGGCGCGCTGCCGGGCTTCTCGGGCCCTGCCGCGATCAAGCAGTTCCAGGGCGGCCAGAGCAACCCGACGTTCCTGATCACTACGCCCAAGGCCAAGTACGTTCTGCGCAAGAAACCGCCGGGCAAGCTGTTGCCCAGCGCGCATCAGGTCGAGCGCGAGTTTGCGGTGCTGAAGGCCCTGCACGGCACCGGGGTACCGGTGCCGGCCCCTTTAGTGTTGTGCGAGGATGCCAGCATCATCGGCACGGCGTTTTATGTCATGGCGTTTGTGGAAAACCGCGTGTTCACGGCCCCCGGCATGCCGGGTGTTTCGCCCGATCAGCGCGCGGGCGTGTATCGTTCCATGGCCGAAACGCTGGCGCAGTTGCACACGGTTGATTGGCGCGCCTGCGGGCTTGAAAGCTTCGGACGACCCGATGGCTATCTGACACGGCAGGTGGATCGTTGGACCAAGCAGTACGCCGCCACCAAGACCGATGATATGCCGTCCATGGACAAGCTGATGGCCTGGCTGCCGGGCCATATCCCGGACTCGCATGAGGCCGCGGTCGCGCACGGCGACTACCGCCTGGGCAATCTTCTGATCGATCCCGTCGCGCCAAAAGTAGTTGCGATTGTGGACTGGGAACTGGCCACCATCGGTCACCCGCTGGCGGACTTGGCCTATGCCTGCATGGCCTACCGCATGCCCACGGACGATCCGGTGTTCGCAGGCCTCGGCGGCGTGGACTTGAAGCCCTTGGGCATTCCGGCCGAGGATGAATTGGTGGAAATGTACGCGCGCGCCGCCGGGCGCAGCCACATCCCCGACTGGCCGTTCTATCTGGCGTTCTCGTACTTCAGGCTCGCCGCCATTACGCAAGGCGTCTATGCACGCAGCCTGCAAGGCAACGCCAGCGACCTGAAGGCGAAGTATTACGGCGCGGTCGCGAAAACATCGGCCGAGATCGGCTGGTCCATCGCGGCTGCGGCCAAGTAGAAAAAGCAGGAGTTCGACCATGGGCTACACATTCTCTCCGCGCGCGCTGGCATTGCGCGAAAAGCTGATCGCCTTCATGGATCAGTATGTCTACCCGGCCGAGAAAACCTATGCCGAACAGCAGGCCGCCATGGCCGACCGCTGGCAGATTCCGCCCATCGTCGAGGACTTAAAAGCCAAAGCGAAGGCGCAAGGGCTGTGGAATCTGTTTCTGCCGGGGCACAAAGAGGGGTTGTCGAATCTCGATTACGCGCCGTTGTGCGAAATCATGGGCCGCTCGCTGCTGGCGCCCGAGGCCTTCAACTGCTCGGCGCCCGACACCGGCAACATGGAAGTGCTGGAGCGCTACGGCACGCCCGAGCAGAAGGCACAGTGGCTCACCCCATTACTTGAAGGCAAAATCCGCTCGTGCTTTTCCATGACCGAGCCCGCCGTGGCCTCGTCGGACGCCACCAACATCGCCTGCGAGATCAAGCGCGACGGCAACTCCTCCTACGTCATCAACGGCCGCAAGTGGTGGAGTTCGGGCGCCATGGACCCGCGCTGCAAGATTATCATCCTTATGGGCAAGACCGACCCCAAGGCCGCGACGCACGAACAGCAGTCCATGATCCTGGTGCCCATGAACACGCCCGGCGTGAAGGTGGTGCGCCCGTTATCTGTGCTGGGCTATGACGACGCACCCCACGGGCACGCCGAAATTTCCTTCGAGAACGTGCGCGTGCCCGCCGAGAACATTCTTTTGGGCGAGGGGCGCGGCTTCGAGATCGCGCAAGGGCGCTTAGGCCCCGGGCGCATCCACCACTGTATGCGCCTGATCGGCTCGGCCGAACGCGCGTTGGAAGCCATGATCGCGCGGGCCAAGTCGCGCGTGGCCTTCAAGCGCAAGCTGGCCGAGCAGGGCACCGTGCGCGAGGACATCGCCCTGTCGCGCATGGAGATCGACCAGGCGCGCCTTCTGGTGCTGGACGCCGCCGAGCAGATGGACCTGCACGGCAATAAGGTGGCGCGCAAGGCCATCGCCATGATCAAGGTGGTGGCGCCGCAGATGGCCTGCACCGTCATCGACCGCGCCATTCAGGTGCACGGCGGAGCTGGGGTAAGTCAGGACTTTTTCCTGGCGGCGGCCTATGCGAATGCCCGCATGCTGCGCCTGGCCGACGGGCCCGATGAAGTACACATCGAATCCGTCGCCAAAATGGAAATCGGCAAATTGTAAGCAGACGCTTTTGAACATGGCGCACCGTCCCCCCTGGTACAATCCGGCGACACCTGCGCGAGAGGACTGCGTGCTGCCGTGCCTGGTCGATAAATGGACCAAGGCCACGCCCGATAAAATTTTCATCCGCTTCGAGGATGCCAGCACCTGGACATGGGCCGAGACGCGCGCCCATGCGCTCAGTGCCGCGGCAGCGTTACAGCAGCGCGGCGTGAAAGCGGGCGATACGGTGCTGGCCTGGCTGCCCAACGGGCCATCGCTCGTGCGTCTCTGGATCGCGGCGAATTACCTGGGTGCGGTGCTGGTGCCCATCAACGCCAGCTATAAGGGCCGCCTGCTCGAACACGTCATCGTCACGTCCAAGGCGAAACTGATGGTGGTGCATCCGGGCCTGATCGAACGGCTAGCTATCGTCGGGCATGGGGCGTTGGACAGAATCATCGTCGATGCGCCCGACGTTCCTGCCGTCAAGCTGCCGCTGCCCGTTGAAACGCGCGAGGCGCTCAACGGCGATGCAGTGAAGGTCGATCTCAGCCATCAGCCGCAGATCTGGGACACGATGGTGATTATCTTCACTTCGGGCACCACGGGGCCGTCCAAGGCTGTGCCCGCCACCTACCTGCACCAGTGGACCACGGGCCAGATTTCCTACGGCTACATGCGCCAGGACGACCGCATTCTGATCAATCTGCCCATCTATCACGTCGGCGGCACATCGAGTTTCATGGCTGCCGCCGCCTCGGGCGGGTCCATTGCCTTGTATGACGCCTTCAACACCAAGGATTTCTGGAACCAGATCCGCGCCACCGGGGCCACCACCATCAGCGGGCTGATCGGGGCCATGACCACGTTCCTGTCCAAGAACGAGCCGCATCCGTCGGACGCCGACAACCCGCTTCGCATCTGCACGCTGGCCCCGGTGAACGATGAAACCATCGCGCTCGGCAAGCGATATGGGTTTGACTATGTCTCGGGCTTCAACATGACCGAACTGTCGTGCCCGCTGATTACGGATGTGAATGTGAAGGTCGCGCGCAGTTGCGGCCGCCCGCGCACCGGCGTGCAGTGCCGTATCGTTGACGATCACGACATCGAAGTGCCGCCGCATACCATCGGGGAATTCATCGTGCGCAGCGATCGGCCCTGGGACCAGATGGCGGGTTACTTCGGTAACGCCGAGGCCACGGTGGCCGCCTGGCGTAACGGCTGGTTCCACACCGGCGATCT
>JAEUKM010000199.1 GCA_016793085.1 Rhodospirillaceae bacterium | reverse complement strand
TCCCCTTCGCATCGATGCACAGGACCCAGACCGCAATTTATACAAACCCGCCACTCGCGTTTACAACTCAAAGTTAAGGCTCGGCGGCCTTGACCGCGCGCTGCGCGCCGTTTAGTCCAAGTCCCAGGTTCCCGTTGGAACCTCGGGGGGTCCATGGAAATGGGCTGAGATAGCGTTATCGGCTTTCACGCCGCCGCGCTGACCCGTTGAACCTGATCTGGGTCATGCCAGCGTAGGGAGTGAAAGCCTTGAACACCCTGTTTCCGTCCAGAGTCCCTCCGGCGCGCGCGCCAAGCCTGCGCCTTTCCTTCAAAACCATTCTTCTTCTCAGCGCCGTCGCCAGTCCCGCCCTGGCGGACACGGCCATCGAGGAAATCGTCGTCACCGCGCGCGGCCGCGCCGAAAGCCTGATGCGCGTGCCGGATAGCGTCACGGTGATGACGCGCGCCGATCTGGCCAAGCACCAAGTGGTGAACTTCGAGGACGTAGCGGCCTATACGCCCGGCGTGCACGTCATCAATGATCAGGACCCCGGCACCAACATCATCACCATCCGCGGCGTTTCCACCGACCGCTTGCAGCAGGCCTCGGTGGCGTACGTGGTGGATGGCCTGGCACTCGGCGACAAGGAGTTGTTCACGCAAGCCTACTACGACCTCGAGCGCGTGGAGATCGTGAAGGGCCCGCAAGGGGCGCTGTACGGAAAAAACGCCATCGGCGGCGTGTTCAACATCGTCACGCGCGGCCCCACCGACACATTCGAAACCGATGTAGAAGCCGAAGTTGGCAACGGCGATAACGCTGCGGTTCGCGTCGCCACGGGCGGGCCCATCGCCGGGCGCAAGTTGATGGTGCGCGTGGCCGCGCAATACCAGGACTGGAACGGCTGGATTTACAATACGTTCCTGCGCAAAAACGTCGACCACCAGACCACGCGCAACCTGCGCACCACGTTCAAAGGCGAGCCCACCGACGACTGGACATGGGAGTTGCGCTGGAACGTGAACGACGAAGACAGCGGAGCCGCGTGGCTGTCGTCCAACAACATCACGGGGCGCTTTGCCGGGCGCATGGATGGCGCCGCCCTCACCGATCCCTTCGGCGACTATGAGGGTGTGGCCAAGCGCCACTGGTATGGCCTGTCGCTGAAGAACGACATTCAGGTAGCCCGCGGCACCCTCAGCGCCATCGTCGGCTACGACCACTATCAAAAGCGCTGGTCTGAGGAACTGGATTTCCGCAACGATAAAATCCTCACCTTCGGCGGCGTGCCCGCGTTCTTCAACGGCATCCAGCCCATCTCGCAGCCGGTGGACTTGCGCCTGTGGACGGGCGAAGTGCGCTTCACCTCCGCCGACGACGCAGCGTTGCGCTGGATCGCGGGCGTGTTCGGTCAGGATACCTTGAGGAATCGCGTCGACGACTTCGGCCCGCTCTTGTTCGGCGCGGAAGCCTCAAAGTTCCGCACGCCCACCACCCAACTGGCCGCCTTCGGGCAGGTGGAAACCGACATCACCGAGCGCATCGAAGCCACACTGGCTTTGCGCTACGACAGCGTGGAAACGTCCGAAGACATTCGCGGCGTGCGAACCAACGCACGCGTGGACGTCGCCGAAAAGACGTTTAAGCAGGTGCAACCGAAACTGTCGCTGTCCTACACGCTGTCGCCCACGGCCATGCTGTACGGCAGCGTCAGCCGGGGTTTCAAGCCGGGCGGCTTCAACCCCAACCCTGCGGCCGGCGACACCTACACGCGCATTTACAAAGCAGAGACGACGACCGCTTATGAAATCGGCGTGAAGGCCGAAACCGCCGACGGCACGCTGGCCGGCACGGCGGCGGCGTTCTATACCGATTACGCAAACTTCCAGTATTTCGCCTTCATCAGCGGCAACGACGTGACGTACACAGCACCGCAGGTGGAGGTGACAGGCTTCGAACTCTCGCTGAACGCCAAGCCCACGGACTGGCTGGGGCTCGACGGGTCCTTCGCCACCACCGACGCCGAGATCGGCACGTTCCGCGCGCCCGACCCCATTACTGGCGTGGGTTTGCGCAACTACACCGGCAACCAGACGCCCAACTCGCCGCGCTACAACCTCGTCACGGGTGCGGATGTGAACATCCCAGTGGGCCACGACCTGAAAGCCACCTTGCGCGGCGAAGTGACGATGCGCGGCAAGATGTTCTTCGAGATCGACAACGCCCTCTATTCGCCCGCCGAAACCGCCGTCAACCTGCGCGCTGCCCTGGAAGCGCAAAACTGGTCGGTGGCCATCTGGGGCAAGAACATCACCGATAACCGCTGGGCCGTATCGGCCTTCGGCCAGGGCCAGGTTGCGCTGCTGGCGTTTCTGGGGCCCAATGGCCCCTTCGACAGCTTCAACATCAACCGGGGCCGCCAGTACGGCGTCACGGTGAAGGCGAATTTCTAACCATGACGTTCTCCGAAAGCGTTTGGGCGGAAGCCGCACTGCTGCGCCAGGCGATCAAAAACCTCGCCTTCAACCGCGAACTGGCGGCGGGCACGCTGGCCCGAGAAACATTCCAGTTCTACATTTTGCAGGACTCGATTTATCTGGAAGCCTATTCGCGCGCGCTGTCGCTCGCCTCGGCCAAGGCCCCCGACACCGACGCCATGCTGGAATTCTCGGGTGCCGCCATGGTGGCGATCCAGGTCGAGCGCGCCCTGCACGCGGGCTTCTTCAAGGATTTCGGCATCGGGCCTGACGCGCGCGCCGCCACCGAGCCCTCGCCCACATGCCTGAATTACACCAACTTCCTGCTGGCTACGGCGGCGACCGGCAGTTACGCCGAACTGGTGGCCGGTATTTTGCCGTGCTTCTGGGTCTACTGGGAGGTGGGCAATCACATTGCCGGCATCGCCAAGCGCCCGAACCCTTACGATGCCTGGATCAACACCTACGCCGACCAGGGCTTCGGCGACGCCACCAGGCGCGTCATCGCCCTCACCGACCGCATCGCCGCGCGTGAAGACACTGGCACCCTTGCGAACATGCGCCGCGCCTTCCTGCGCTGCACCCAATTTGAATGGATGTTCTGGGATTCGGCTTACAAGCAGGAACGCTGGCCGGTCTAAGGCAGCC
This sequence comes from Rhodospirillaceae bacterium, assembly GCA_016793085.1. Taxonomy (GTDB): domain Bacteria; phylum Pseudomonadota; class Alphaproteobacteria; order Rhodospirillales; family Rhodospirillaceae. Next base: position 3,862 of record JAEUKM010000199.1, on the reverse strand, counting down.
GCCCTATTTCTCGTCGTCCGCCCAGGGATGGACAGTGAGCTGCGGCCATTCCTTCTGCCAGCGTTCCGCCTTGTTGGCGTAGACATGCGAGAGCGGCAATGTGCGGTTGGGCGTCATGATGAGGTTCCAGACATCATCCAAGCCAAACGGCACGAACAGGTCCAGGTAATCGTCGCCGGTGCGCTTGAGGCCAAGGGCCGCGCAGCGCGCGGGAAACCGCATGATGCCTTCGGAGGCATTGGCGAGCGGCGGGTACGCCACGCCGTACTTGCCCTCGTACCACAGATGCACACGGCCCTGGTTGCGCACCTGAATATCGGCATCGATGTCCTCGAACAGGCGCGCGCAGTCCTGAATCACCTGGTCTTCGGCGTCCCAGGTCTGGTCTTCCGAGAAGTAGAACACGTCGTAGTCGGAGATGCCCTGCCAGGGCGCCCTGCCCGAGCGCAGGTTCCACACGGTCTGGAACAAAGCGCCCGCCGTCAGCCACCAGTCGTGGAGCCCTAAGCGGTTGAAGCGCTCCAGGATTTCCACGTTCACGCGGTTCATCAGGATGAGCTGCACCACCTGGCGCGCGAGGCGTTCGGAGCGCACTTCTGCTGTTGAAACTGTGCCCGCCTCGGGGAACAGGGGCACGGTCTTGGGCAGGCGCTTGGGCTTCAAGGGGCGCTTGTCCTCCGCCTCCTCCTTCGCCGAGGGGCGTAAGCCCGCGTGAATGCGCAGCCGCAAGGGCGCGCCGGTGCCGAGACTGATGAGCGACATGCGCCAAGTTTAGCGCAAATCGCGGCACGCTGCCTTAAGGGAAAGTCTTTTTGTCCGTGTGACGTTTAGATTTTAGATTTCGACCTGCGTGCCCAGTTCGACGACGCGGTTGGGCGGCAGCTTGAAGTAGTCCATGGCGCTGGTGGCGGTGCGCGTCATCCAGGCGAACAGGCTTTCGCGCCAGAGCGCCATGCCCGGCCGGGCGCTGGGGATTAGCGTCTCGCGGCCCAGGAAGTACGAGGTTTCCATTTCCTGCGGCTCGAGGCCGAGGGCGGCTGCGCCTTTCAGGGCGGAGGGCACGTCGGTTTCATCCATGTAGCCGAAGCGCAACAGCACGCGGTAGAAGCGCCGGCCCAGGTGCTGCATTTCCAGGCGGCCGGATACGGGCACATGCGGCACGTCCTCGATCAGCACGGTCAGGAACACCACGCGCTCGTGGATGACCTTGTTGTGCTTCAAGTTGTGCAAGAGCGCATGGGGAATGCCCTTGGCATTGCCGGTCAGGAATACCGCCGTGCCTGGCACGCGCGTCACCTTGGCGCTGAGCGAATTCAGGAATGTTTCGACCGGCAAGGATTCATCGGCCATGCAGCGCATGAGCAGCGATCGGCCCCTTTTCCATGTCATCAGCAAGGTGAAAGCCACCAGGCCGACTGCCAGCGGAAACCAGCCGCCGTGGGTGATCTTGGTGGCGGTGGCGGCCAGGAAGATGAAGTCGATGGTGAGCAGCAAAGCCACCAACAACAAACGTCCAATGAGGTTAGACTTCCAGACCTTGAACACCACGACCGCGAACAGCAGCGTGGTGATGGTCATGGTGCCCGTCACCGCGACACCGTAGGCCGCCGCGAGATTGCTGGAGGACTTGAAGCCCAGCACCAAGGCCAGCACCGAGGCCAGAAGCGCCCAGTTGACGAAGGGCATGTAGATCTGGCCCTGCTCGCGCGCCGAGGTGTGGATGGTTTGCAGGCGCGGCAGAAAGCCCAATTGAATGGCCTGGCGCGTGATGGAGAAGGCCCCGGAGATGACGGCTTGGCTGGCGATGACGGTCGCCATCGTCGCCAGCGCGATCATGGGGATCAGCCCCCAGGCCGGCACGGCCTTGTAGAAGGGATTTTCGATGGCGTCGGGCGTGGTGAGCAGAAGCGCACCCTGACCCAGATAGTTCAGCATCAAGGCCGGAAACACCAGCCAGAACCAGCCCAGACGAATGGACTTGGCGCCGAAGTGGCCCATGTCGGCATAAAGGGCCTCGGCGCCTGTTACGGCCAGAACCACAGAGCCCATGGCCAGGAAAGCGATCCAGCCGTCGAGGATGAAGAAGTTGAGCGCGTAGATGGGGTTGAGTGCGGCCAGGACATTGGGCATGGCGGCGATATTCATGATGCCCACCGCCGCGAGCGCTGCGAACCAGGCGACAATAATAGGGCCGAACAGGAAACCGATTTTCGAGGTGCCGACCGACTGGATCATGAACAGGAAAATCAGGATCGAGACCGTGATGGGGATGATATAGGCGGCCAAGGGTTCGGAGAGAACCTGCAAGCCTTCCACGGCGCTCAAGACCGAGATGGCCGGCGTCAGCATGCTGTCGCCGTAAAAAAGCGCTGCGGCAAAAATGCCCAGCGCCGTCACCACCACCGCGTATTTCGAGCCGCGCACCAGACGCGTGACCATTGCCAGAAGGGCCAGGCTGCCGCCCTCGCCCCGGTTGTCGATGCGCATCATCAGCAGCGTGTATTTCAACGAGACGATTATGGTCAGCGACCAGAACACCAGTGAGAGCACACCGTAGATGTGCGCTTTATCCAGCGGCAGCGGGTGCGCGCCTGCGAATGTTTCCTTGATGGCGTATAGCGGGCTGGTGCCGATGTCGCCGAAGACGATGCCGATGGCGCCCAGGATCAGCACGGCCAACGGGTCGCGCACGCCCACCGGGCCATGGGCCGGCTGGGCTTGGGGGAGATGATCGGAAATCGCGTCCGCGGTCGGATGAGCGGCGTCAGCCATATGAACCTCCTTAACGTGGTTCGGCAGTGCAGCAACGCTAGCGGGGCGGGCATATACTCCCGGCGTCGGGGGCGCTCAATCACCGTTCGGGCTTATTATAGGCGTAAAACGCATATCTGGCCTGCGCCCTTCACGCGTCAGGCTTTAGGATTTGGCGCGGTTTTTGCCGCCGACTCGGAGGGTTTGCCAACGGGCGGGCGGGCTGGTTGAATGCGCGCCTGTTTTCATTGCCTTGTTTGGGGAGTGGCTGATGCGCCGCATTTGCACTGCACTGGTTTTAACGGTTTTGGCTGGGTCCGCCTTGGCGGTCGAGGCCGAATACCCCAAGGGCCAGTTGCCCGAAACGGTCACCCCCACCCACTACGGCATCAACCTGATGGTGCTTCCCGAAGACGAGCGTTTCTCGGGGGCGGTGGCCATCGATGTCGAGATTAAAGCCGCCACCAAGGTGATCTGGCTGCACGGCCAGGACCTGACGGTGGAAACCAGCAGCGTCACGCCCGCCAAGGGCCAGAAGATTGCCGTGAGCTTCGAGGAAATCCCCAATTCCGGCGGTGTCGCCAAGCTGACCGCCAAAGAGACGATCCCGGCGGGCAAGGCGCGCATCGAGATCAAGTACACCGCCCCCTTCAACCGCCAGCTTGAAGGGCTGTACCGTTCGGACGAAGGGGGCGACTCTTACGCCTTCTCGCAGATGGAGCCCATCTTCGCGCGCCGCGCCATTCCGTCCTTCGACGAACCGCGCTTCAAGACGCCGTTCGATACGACGCTGACCGTGCGCGGCAACCATGTGGCCGTATCCAACACCCGCACGGTCAAGGAAGAAAAACTACCCAACGGCCTGAAGAAGGTCAGCTTCGCCACCACCTTGCCCCTGCCCACGTACCTGCTGGCCTTCGCTGTGGGGCCCCTGGATGTGGTGGAGTGGAAGCCCATCCGTAAAACAGAATTACGCAATGTGGAAATTCCCCTGCGCGGCGTGACCGCGCGCGGCAAGGGTCCGCAGATCAAGTACGCGCTGGAGAACACCGAGGAGTTATTGGTAACCCTGGAGAAGTATTTCGGCATCCCCTACCCTTACGACAAACTG
>JAEUKM010000151.1 GCA_016793085.1 Rhodospirillaceae bacterium | reverse complement strand
TTTTATCGAAGTGAAAGCCTTGCGGCGTCTGCGCGCGGACTAGGTGCGTGCGCGGCACCGTGTCCTGCACCACGGCGTTGGCATCGATGCGCTTCAGGGTATCGGCGACCGCGAGAACGGGGATCGCCGCCGGTGACTGGGCAAGGCCGCCAAGCACGCGGTCGATCAGGCCCGCATCGACAGCAGGCCGCGCGCCGTCGTGAATGAGAATCCAGTCGGGCGGGGAGGCGCTTAAGGCTTCCAGCCCGCGCAATACTGACTCCTGGCGTGTCGCACCACCTGTGACAGATGGCTGTACGGCCAGGCCCGCCGTTTCGACCGCAAAGCGTTCCGTATCGTCGGGGTGAATCACCGGCACGACATGCCGGATGCGCGCGTGGCGGGCGAAGGCCGCCAGTGTCCAGCGCAGCACGCTTTGGCCCGCCAAGGGGGCGTATTGCTTCGGTAAATCCGCGCCGAAACGCTGCCCGCGCCCGGCGGCAACGACGATGACATCGCAGGTTTTGGCGGTTTCAGCGGCCAATTGGCCCTCCCACTGTGGCTTTCCTACCATACGGCCCCTGTCAAGTTCGGCAAGTAGTTGTTATAATTACGGAAATTTGAACGGCAGCTTTGCCACAGGTGCTTGATTTTTCGGGCAATTCCTGAACAAATGCCTAAGAATTAATCAGCCTGGGGACGGATGCTTAAGGCCATTCAAATCGGGGCGCTGACAATCGAGCAGCCGGTGTTGCTTGCACCCATGGCCGGTGTGACCGATTTGCCATTCCGCTCCCTGGTGCGCCGCTTCGGCTGCGGTCTTGTCTACTCCGAAATGATCGCAAGCAACCAGATGGTGCGCGCGCATACCGAGACGCTGCGCATGAGCACCAACTGCGCTGCCGAAGGCCCCATGGCGGTGCAACTGGCCGGGTGTGACCCGGACGTCATGGCCGAGGCCGCGCGCATGAACGAAGCACGCGGGGCCGCGCTGATCGACATCAACATGGGCTGCCCGGTGAAGAAAGTGACCGGCGGCATGGCGGGCTCGGCCCTCATGCGCGACGAGGACGCGGCCTTGCGCATCATCGAGGCGGTCGTGAAGGCGGTGAAACTGCCCGTGACCCTGAAGATGCGCATGGGCTGGGACCACGAAAACCTCAATGCGCCGTCACTGGCCCACAAAGCCGAAGCGGCGGGCGTGCGCATGATCACCGTGCACGGCCGCACGCGCCAGATGCTCTACACCGGCAAAGCCGACTGGGCCTTTATCGCGAACGTCAAAAATGCCGTGCGGGTGCCGGTCATCGCCAACGGCGATGTGGTGAGCGTGGACGACGCGGCCGAAATTCTGCGCGTGTCGGGCGCTGACGGCGTGATGATCGGGCGCGGGGCCTTTGGCCGGCCCTGGTTCCCGTCGCAGGTGCAAGCCTTCCTTGCTCATGGTACGCGCAAGGCCGATCCGACACCCGCCGAAAAAGCGCAGATTGTTCTGTCGCACTACGATGCGCTGCTTCAGCATTACGGCGAATACAAAGGCCTGCGCATCGCGCGTAAGCACCTGGCCTGGTACGCCACCGGGCAACACAACGCCAATGCCTTCCGCGTGAAGGTGAACACCGAGGAAAGCCCTGCGCGCGTCAAGGCATTGATCGCGGACGTGTTCGCCGACCGCTTGGACCTGCGTGAGGCAGCCTAATGGATGACGTCGTCAACCGCGCCCGCGCGGCAGCGCCTCAGGCCGAAGCCATTCTGGCGGCGGTTGCGGCGGCGACCGTGGCGGTAGATGAAGGCATGGTCATCCGCTACGTCAATTCCTCGGCCGAGCAGTTATTCCAAACCAGTGCTGCCGCGATTATTGGTGAAACGCTCAGCGACTTTCTGTCGCCCAATGGTGCTGTGATGTCGCTGGTGGAGCAGGCGCGCCGTGAAGGCTCGCCGGTGTCGGCTTACGGCGTACAGCTTGATACGCCGCGCACTGGCGTGCGCACGCTGTCGGTTCACGTGGCCCCCATGTCCGAGGCGCAAGGCTGGCTGGTGCTGTCGCTCCTGGAGCAGACCCGCGCGCTGAAGATCGGCCAGCAGCTTGAGCACCGCAATGCGGCCCGGTCCATGACGGCTATGGCTTCGCTCTTGGCCCACGAAGTGAAGAACCCGTTGTCGGGCATTCGCGGCGCGGCACAGCTACTGGAACACAGCGCCGGCGAGGACGACCGCCATTTGACGCAACTCATCTGCGATGAGTGCGACCGCATCGTCGCCCTGGTCGACCGCATGGAGGTATTCTCGGACGAGCGCCCGTTGTCGCGGGGGCCCGTGAACATCCACGTCGTGCTGGAGCGCGTGCGTCGCATTGCCGAGAACGGCTTCGCCAAGGGCCTGAAAATCGTCGAGTGGTACGATCCCTCGCTGCCGCCGGTGGACGGCAACCACGATCAACTGGTGCAGGCGTTCCTGAACCTGATCAAGAACGCTGCCGAGGCCGCCCCAAAGTCAGCGGGCGAAATCGTCATCACCACCAGCTACAAGCATGGCGTGCGTGTTTCGCTGCCGGGCACCACCAACCGCGTGCAGTTGCCGCTGGTCGTGACCATCCAGGACAACGGCCCCGGCATCCCCGAGGATATCCGGCCCCATCTGTTCGATCCCTTCATCACCACCAAGCCCAAGGGCAGCGGCTTAGGATTGGCGCTGGTGGCCAAGATCGTCAGCGATCATGGCGGCATCATCGAATTCGAGAGCGAACCCAAGCGCACGGTATTCCGCGTTATGCTGCCGATCGTAAGTAATGGTGAGACCGCCGATGGCTGATGCGACCGTATTGATTGCCGACGATGATCACGGCATCCGCACCGTTTTGTCCCATGCGCTGGGCCGGGCGGGTTTTGACGTGCGCACCACGGGCACGGCGGCGACGCTGTGGCAGTGGGTGTCCGACGGCGACGGCGACGTGGTGGTGACCGATGTGGTCATGCCCGATGAAAACGGCCTGGACCTCGTGCCGCGCATCAAGAAGCTGCGCCCGGAACTCAGCATCATCGTCATGAGCGCCCAGAACACGCTGCTGACGGCGGTGAAGGCCGCCGAGCGCGGCGCGTTCGAGTATCTGCCCAAGCCCTTCGACCTGGCCGAACTGATCAACGTGGTCAAGCGCGCGCTGGCCCAGCGCGGCGAACGCGCCGCCGCGCCGGCCATCGAAGGCAGCGAGGAAAAGCTGCCCATCGTCGGCCGCTCTCCGGCCATGCAGGAAATCTACCGTACCGTCGCGCGGCTGATGAACGCCGACCTGACCGTGATGATCAACGGCGAGTCCGGCACCGGCAAGGAACTGGTGGCGCGCGCGCTGCACGACTTCGGGCGCAGGCGGGGCGGGCCGTTCGTCGCCGTCAACATGGCGGCGATTCCACGCGAGCTGATTGAAAGCGAACTTTTTGGTCATGAAAAGGGCTCGTTCACCGGCGCGACCATGCGCGTGACCGGACGCTTCGAGCAGGCCGAGGGCGGTACGCTGTTCCTGGATGAGATCGGCGACATGCCGATTGAAGCCCAGACACGCTTGCTGCGCGTGCTGCAGGACGGGCGCTTCACCACGGTCGGCGGGCGCACGCCGATTAAGTCCAACGTGCGCATCATCGCGGCTACGCACCGCGATTTGCAGACGCTCATCAAGACGGGCGTCTTCCGCGAAGACTTGTATTACCGCCTGAATGTGGTGCCGATCCGTATTCCACCCCTGCGCCAGCGCGCCGAGGATATCCCTGAACTGGTCGCGCATTTCCTGGCGCAGTCCTCCGCCGATGGGCTGCCGACCAAAACCATCGACACCGCCGCGCTCGACCGCCTGAAGGCCTACCGCTGGCCCGGCAACGTGCGCGAACTGGAAAATCTGGTGAAGCGGCTGGTGGCGCTCTACAGCGAGCCCGCCATCACCTCGGCCATCATCGAGATGGAACTGGCCGGGCAGGAGCCGGTGATGGACGAGGCGGGCGGGGCCGACACCCTGAGCGGCACCATCGAGCGGCATTTGCGCGAGTATTTTGAAGGCCATGATGGTGAACTGCCGCCGCCGGGCC
>JAEUKM010000134.1 GCA_016793085.1 Rhodospirillaceae bacterium | reverse complement strand
GCAGATCTAAAGCGAGGCGGAGAGCCGCACTCCCATAAGCACTAGAAGGTAGTCGCGAAAGAAAGAGGAGGTCAGTTCATGGATCAAACTACCGCCGTGCCAGCCTATGGCTTATGGGGCTTGGCTGTAATCAATTCGGCAATCTTCGTTATGTTTGCCTTTAGCTTTTTCAAGCCGCAGACGAAAACAGATTGGCGCACGTTCAGTGCCTTTTCCGCATTTGTAGTCGCACTATTTGTCGAGATGTACGGCTTTCCGCTCTCGATCTATCTGCTCTCGGGCTGGCTCTCGAGCAAATATCCGGGCGTTAATTTTTTCACGCACGACAGCGGCCACCTTATTCATACGCTTCTACGCATGCCGGGCGATCCCCACTTCGACCCGTTTCACATCCTGAGTAACCTTCTCATCTTCGGCGGCTTTCTCATGCTGTCCTATTCGTGGCATACGCTATGGAAGGCCCAGCGCGCGCACCGGCTGGCACAAACCGGGCTTTATGCGCGCATGCGTCATCCCCAGTACAGTGCCTTCATTCTGATTATGTTTGGTTTCCTGTTACAGTGGCCGACCCTCGTTACACTCGCCATGTTCCCCGTCCTTGTCTTTATGTACGTGCGACTCGCTTTGCGCGAAGAAAATGACGCCCAGCGGGAATTCGGACGTGAGTATGAACAGTGGGCCGCCGTGACGCCGCGCTTCTTCCCCAAACTCGGACGTGCGCAGCAAGAAACCGCTGGATAGAGTTTTCTGCATTTAACTGAGAAAGTTTCCATGGATCAACACCTTCACCATGCGCGTCACGGCCATCAGGATCATCACGTACATGAACACCACGGCCGACCGGGAACGCCAACCGCTGTCGCCGGCCACGCCCATGATCACGGCGCGATGGTGAAGGACTATCGTTGGCGCTTTTTAACCTGCCTTGCGCTTACGCCACCTGTTCTTGCGCTCTCGCCCATGCTTCAGCACTTCGCTGGACTAGGCGAAGCATGGCGCTTTGGCGGGGACATGTATCTCCTCGCCGCGCTTTCGAGCATCATCTATGGGGTCGGTGGAACGCCTTTCTTGAAGGGACTGGTCAGCGAAGCCAGAAGCCGCAGCCCAGGGATGATGACCCTGATCGCTATCGCGATCACCGCTGCCTACGCCTACAGCGTCGCGACGGTCTTTGGACTCCAAGGTACGGATTTCTTCTGGGAGTTGGTGACTCTCATCGACATCATGCTGTTCGGCCACTGGATCGAGATGAAGTCGGTTATGGGCGCCGGCCAAGCGCTCGAACAACTGGCGAAGCTTATGCCGTCCGACGCGCATAAGGTTCTCGCCGACGGCAGTACACAGGATGTGCCGCTGGGCGAGCTGCAAAAGGGCGATAAGGTCCTGGTCAAACCGGGCGAAAAAGTGCCGGCGGACGGAATGATCGTCCAAGGTCAGACCTCGCTCAACGAGTCGATGCTAACAGGAGAATCAAAACCCGTTGCAAAGGGCGTCGGCGCGGGAGTGATCGGTGGCTCTATTAACGGCGAGGGGTCGATCGCCGTTGAAGTTACGCGCATGGGCGCCGACTCCTTTCTCTCGCAGGTCATCGATCTGGTCCGCCAGGCGCAGGACAGTAAGTCCCGCACACAGGATCTCGCAAACACCGCCGCCAAATGGTTAACCATCATCGCTTTGGTCGGAGGGGGGATCACCTTTGCCGCATGGATGGTGTTCGGGGATCTGGGGCTCGCCTTCGCCCTGGAGCGTACCGTGACCGTGATGGTGGTCGCTTGCCCGCACGCCCTTGGACTCGCTGTCCCGTTGGTCGTTGCCGTATCCACGGCGATCGCCGCGCAAAACGGCCTTCTCATTCGCGACCGTACCGCTTTTGAAGGTGCGCGGAGAACCGATGCGATCATCTTTGACAAGACCGGAACGCTCACCAAGGGTGAGTTCGGTGTTACTGACACGCTCAGTTTCAGCCCTGGCACCGCGGATGATGACCTGCTCAACTATGCCGCGGCCGTCGAGGCGCACTCCGAGCATCCGATTGCGCAGGGTGTCGTGAAGTCGGCGAAGGAGCGATGGGACGTTACGGATTTTCGAGCGATCCCTGGGAAAGGCGCCGAGGGGGTAGTCCGCGGTGCGAAGGTCCAGGTCGTGAGCCCCGGATACTTGAGGGAACGCGAGATTGCGATGAGCGACCCACGGTTCGTGACCTTAAGCGGACAGGGCAAGACAGTCGTATTCGTACTGATCGATGGCCAATTGCGAGGCGCGCTGGCTTTGGCCGACATTATTAGGCCGGAATCGAAACTTGCCATCTCGCGCCTCAAGGAAATGGGGATTCGTTGCATCATGCTCACGGGAGACAATCGCAAAGTCGCCGAGTGGGTGGCAAAAGAGATCGGGCTTGATGAAGTCATCGCTGAAGTCCTGCCTCACCAGAAGGCCGAAAAAATCAAGGAGGTGCAATCTCGGGGGCTGATCGTTGCCATGACGGGCGACGGCGTGAACGACGCGCCTGCGCTTGCACAAGCCGATGTCGGAATTGCCGTCGGCGCCGGAACGGACGTCGCGATCGAGACGGCGGATATCATCCTCGTTAAGAGTAATCCGCTGGACGTTTCCGCGATCATTGGCCTCGCGCGAGCAACCTACCGCAAGATGATCCAGAATCTGCTTTGGGCGACCGGCTACAACGCCGTCGCAATCCCGCTTGCCGCTGGCGTACTCTATCCTCGCTTCGGCATCGCCCTTGACCCCGCGCTTGCAGCGGTGCTCATGTCCCTGAGCACAGTCATATGCGCGGTCAACGCGCGCATGCTCAAGCTGAGAAAGTAATTGCCATGTCCAGTCGTATTACGTTCCTAGGTGGCGCGGGAACGGTCACCGGATCGAAATATCTTCTCGAGGTCGCAGGTCGTCGTATTCTCGTGGACTGCGGCCTGTTCCAAGGCCTCAAGCAACTTCGCTTGCGTAATTGGGAGCCATTTCCAGTCGAGCCCGCGTCAGTCGACGCTGTGGTTTTGACCCATGCCCATCTGGACCACTCTGGATACATCCCGCTGTTAGTCAAGAGTGGTTTCAAGGGCCGTATCATATGTACGGCGGCCACGGCGGATCTCTGTAAAATTCTGCTGCCCGACAGCGGCCATCTTCAGGAAAAGGATGCGGAGTTTACGAACAGATATGGCTTCTCGAAACACACGCCGGCCCTCCCCCTCTACACTGAGCATGACGCGCGGCGCAGCCTTGAGCGGTTCCATCCGGTTTCGTTTCTGGAGGCCACGGACATCGTGCCCGGCGCGAAGGCGACCTTCCTTCAGGCCGGGCATATCCTCGGAGCATCCATCGTCAGTTTGAAGCTTCCGGAAGCCACACTTGTCTTCTCCGGCGACCTCGGACGCTTTAACGACCCGACCATGGTCGATCCAGCGCCAGTGGAGCATGCCGACTACCTCGTGGTGGAGTCCACCTACGGTGACCGCTTGCATGACAAGGCCGATCCGCAGGATATCCTCGCCGCAATCGTGAAGCGTGCGGTGCAGCGCGGCGGCAGCGTACTCATCCCGACCTTCGCTGTCGGCCGGGTCCAAACGATCCTGTATCACCTTTATCGCCTTAAGCAGGCGAAGCGCATTCCAGACGTGCCGATTTTTCTCGACAGCCCCATGGCGATCAATGCCGCTGACCTGATGTGCAAATACCCAAAAGGGCATAGGCTCAGCGAGAGTTTGTGCCGCGCAGTCTGTGACATTGCGCGATACGTCAACGAAGCGGAGGACTCCAAACGTCTCGACCATGACTCGATGCCGAAGATTATCCTGTCGGCCAGCGGCATGCTTACGGGCGGTCGGGTCTTGCACCATCTCAAGGTCTATGGTCCAGACCCTCGTAGCGCCATTGTCCTGGCCGGCTTTCAGGCGCCGGGTACGCGTGGTGCGGTTATGGCTTCTGGCGCTCAACAGGTGAAGGTGCATGGCGGTTATGTGCCCATCTTGGCAGAGGTCGTGAACATCGGCTCGATGTCGGCGCATGCGGACCGTGAAGAAATATTGCGGTGGCTTGGCCAGTTTCGCGCTGCCCCCAAACAGACGTTCGTCACGCATGGCGAGCCAATCGCGGCCGATGCGCTGGGGCTTGCTATCGAGGAGCGACTGAAGTGGCCTGTAAGCGTTCCCGCCTATCGCGATACTTTTGAGTTTGGATCATGACGCCGGCGGACGTACATGACCACGTCGCGAATACCCTGCGCCTTCGGCGACTGGGAATAGATATCGGTGATGAGTTTGCCGTCTTCATGCACAACGATTGTCACATCTGCCGCGCTGAGGGATTTTCCGCTCGCGCGCGTGTTGAAGTCCGCGCACACGTCGGCGGACGCTCCGTCCTTGCCACGGTTATCCGGGTTAAATCAGGACTTCTCGGCGATCAGGAAGCCAGCCTCTCCGAAGCGGCCTGGGCGCGCCTCAGCGCACAGGAGGGCGAAGAGATCATTGTCACCCATGCTGACCCAGTAGACTCGCTCGGCCACGTTCGCGCCAAGATCTACGGGAAGTCTCTCGAGAAGGAGGCGATCAATGAGATCGTCCGCGACATTGCGGCGGGTCGCTATTCTGAAGTGGCTCTCTCTGCCTTCATCACCGCGGTTGCGGATCGTGCATTGAGTCACGACGAGGTCTTCTACCTCACCGACGCGATGGTGTCCGTCGGCAGTCGCCTCGACTGGGGGAAAGGACCGATTGCGGATAAGCATTCCGTCGGCGGCTTACCCGGGAATCGTACAACGCCGGTCGTCGTTCCAATTATCGCCGCATGCGGCGTCAAGATCCCGAAGACTTCGTCGCGCGCCATCACATCGCCTGCCGGGACAGCGGACACCATGGAGGTGATGGCGCCGGTCGATCTATCGGTTGCCGATATGCGGCGTGTCGTGGATGCGGAAGGCGGATGCATCGTCTGGGGCGGCGCCGTCGATCTCAGTCCCGCTGATGATGTCTTGGTTCGTGTCGAGCGCCAGCTCGACCTTGACAGCGAAGGCCAATTGGTTGCTTCGGTGCTCTCGAAAAAGGTCGCGGCAGGTTCCACGCACGTCGTGATTGATCTTCCCGTCGGGCCAACCGCTAAGATACGATCTCCGGAGATGGCATTACATCTTGTCGCTCTCCTCGAGCAGATCGCCAACCGCGCTGGCTTGCAAGTGCAGGTAATCCAATCGGACGGTCGCCAACCTGTCGGATACGGCATTGGACCGGCCCTGGAGGCGAGAGATGTCCTCTCGGTCCTGCGCAACGACCCTCGCGCACCAGATTCCCTGCGGCGTCGGGCGCTTGACCTAGCGGGCGCGCTTCTCGAACTGGTTGGCGTTGTTGAGCGGGGCAAGGGCAAGGTCCTCGCCGCCGAGGTACTCCGTTCCGGCCAAGCCTGGCAGAAGTTCCAGCGCATCTGCGAGAAGCAAGGTGGTTTGCGGGAGCCGGTGCTCGCTCCGATTAAGCAGGAAGTACTATCTCCGACCACAGGGATCGTGACCGCTATCGACAACCGGCTATTGGCACGGGTTGCAAAGCTGGCGGGTGCGCCCAGCGCGAAAACCGCCGGAATAGATTTGCATAGGGAACTTGGGCAGCCGGTCGAAAAAGGACAGCCTCTTTATACCCTTCACGCCGAAACGCGCGGCGAGCTTGCCTATGCGCTGGAATTCCTGGGACGGCACAAAGAAATATTTGCTGTGGAGGCCCAATGAAGCCGGTGGTCCTCGGCATGCCCTATAGTCGGCCCTTAGCCGACCAGCTGACGGCCCTTCTGGGAGCCGAAGCCGGAGAAATTGAAGTCCGGCACTTTCCCGACGGTGATTCCTACGTTCGTGTCGTTGGTGGAAGCGGCGTCGTAAACGAACGCGACGCGATTATCGTCGCAACCTTAGACCGTCCCGACGACAAAATCTTGCCGGTCTGGTTCCTGGCTGACACTTTGCGTGAATTCCACGCGGCTCGCGTGGGGTTGGTATGCCCATATTTGCCGTATATGCGCCAGGACCGTCGTTTCAAGGACGGCGAAGCTATCACATCGGTTTCTTTCGCGCAGATGATGTCGCGTCATGTGGACTGGATGGTCACGGTTGATCCGCATCTTCACCGTCACAAGAGCCTGAGCGCTATCTACGGGGTTCGCACGGAGGTCGTACACGCGGCGCCTCTGGTCTCGGACTGGATTCGCGGCAGTGTCGATAATCCACTTATTATCGGTCCCGATGAGGAAAGCGAGCAGTGGGTCGCATCGGTCGCTCGCGCTGCCACAGCGCCTTACATAGTGCAGCGGAAAAGAAGGTCGGGAGATCGCTCGGTCGCTATCGAGATGCCCGATACACAGGGCTATCGCTCCAAAACGCCCGTGGTGGTCGATGACATTATCTCCACTGCCCACACGATGATCGAGACCGTCAAGGAATTGCGCCGTCGCGGCATGAAGCCGCCAATTTGCGTCGGCGTTCACGGCATTTTTGCAGGAGATGCATTTACCGAACTTGAGCGAGCAGGCGCGGTTGCTATCGTCACCAGCAACACCGTTAACCACGAAAGTAATCGTATCGATATTGGCAACCTGCTGCTGCCGGCCATTCACCGCATGACGGCAGCGTCACAATGAGCGGAAGCGTCGCAATGGCGGCCGGGTCTGCCTCAATCTTCGCCGCCACAGTCTTTGCGCAGGCCTATACACTTGCCTAATCGCGGCATTTCGCATGCACCAGCCTCTGACGAGCACTGCTGTGAAGATAGCTACCGCTGGGAGAGGGGGCGCTTGGTACGGCGGCGACATCCACCGCGCCGTGATCAAATTCAAAGGCGAAGGCGAATTTAGCGGAAAGGTCGATGAAGCCGAGCTCCAAGCCCTGTATGCCCGCGCGATTGATCCTTATTTCAATCTCCAAGCGGGGCTCCGCTACGATATCCGACCGGAGCCATCACGGGCTTATGCGACGGTCGGCATCGAGGGGATGGTGCCCTACTGGTTTGAGGTCGGCGCCGCGCTTTTCGTTTCTGAAAAAGGCGATGCCCATGCGCGATTGGAGTCGTATTACGACCTCAACGTAACCCAGCGGCTGATCCTTCAACCGCGTGCGGAAATCGACATTGCGATGCAGGATGTTCCGGAACTAAAAATCGCGGCGGGCATTTCGACTCTCGAAGCCGAGCTGCGTCAACGCTACGAAATCCGGCGGGAATTTGCGCCCTACGTGGGAATCGCCTTCGAACGCAAAGTTGGTCAAACCGCCGGCTTTGCAAGAGCCGCGGGCGAGCGTGTCAAAGCAACGAGCTTTGTCGCCGGGGTCCGGTTTATGCTTTGACGCCGCATCAGGCATTTCATTGCGTGTGATATGGACCGACAGGAGGGAGGTGTGAAGCAGGGTATGAAGCATGATGCGAAGAACGACATGAAGTATCACCATTATCGGCATCTCAGCATTTCAACCGCGATCAATGCCGTCATCATGTATCTCGCGATGTACACCATGATCGACGGGCTTGCCGACTTTTATAACAACATCAACCAGGTCTACATGGTGCTGATGATGGGCGCCCCCATGGTTATCATCATGCTGTACGACATGAGGACCATGTACACCGATAAGAAACTCAATCTTATCCTGTATGCCGTTTCGGCCGCGCTCCTCGTGGTCGGGTTTGTCGGCATGCGGACCCAGGCCGCCGTCGGCAATGAGCAGTTCTTGCGAGCCATGATCCCGCACCATTCGGGTGCCATCCTGATGTGCGGCCAGGCCAGCCTCTCCGATCCTGAGATCATCAAGCTCTGCGAGGGCATCAAACGGTCCCAGCAGCAGGAAATCGATCAAATGAAGGCGATGTTGGAACGATATTGACAAGTAAAGGAATTCCAATCGCGCGCCACCTGAGATAAAGTGGCCCGTATGCGCGGACGTTCCAGGCTCGTGTCTGTAGTGATGATTGCCGTAATGCTGACTTTCAGCATAAGCGCCGCGCAGGCATTTGCCGGCATCCCGGGAAAGCATGCTGCGACGCATGTCACAAATGTACCCTGTCCGTGCCCCGATAAAAGTGACTGCCCAAGCGAGTCGTGCGATGACGTCGGCACCTGCCTCGCAAGCTGCTTAAGTGTGTTCTCGATTGAGCTTTACGCAGCTGCCGGCATCGAAACCCAGCATTCGCGTTATCCGGATGCCGTTGTCATTCAATCAGGCGACACAAATCAGCCGCCGCCCTTACCTCCTCCGACTGCATAAGACGCCGGCCTAAGCCGGCGTCATTGACGCAAGCGCCCGGCATTGTCCCGGCGTCATTTGTCCACAACACATGAGTGCCTGGCCGCGCTACTCGCGTGCGTAAGCGCACTCCCATATCGTCGGATGTCGGTCATGATTCGAAATGTCAGTCTTCGGGGCGGGATCTTATGCGCCTTATTATTCGGGGCCCTCGCGGAGACAGCCTGCGCGCAAGACAGTGCGCTCGGCGCTACTGTCGAAGGCCTTATCGCCGAGGCCCGCGCCATGAATCCCGACCTCGCGGCGTCGGCATTGAGCGCCGAGGCGGCGCTCGCTCGCGTGCAAGGGGCGGGGACGCTGCCCGATCCTATATTTCGGTTGCAGCTAAAGGACATCGATCGGGCGCGTGGCTCCATCGAACCGACGCGAGTCAACCGCATCGACTATACGGTCGAGCAGGAATTCCCGCTCTGGGGAAAGCGTAACCTCGCGCGCTCCGTCGCCGCGGCCAATGCCGCGCAGACTGTTGCCGGTCGCGATCAAATGGCGCTTGAGCTTGTCGCCGCGATCAAGACTGCGTTCGGTGATTACTACGCCGCCTACGAGGCAGGCGCCATCGCCGGCGATATCAAGCGCACACTCGATCTGATGGCGGAGGTTGCACAGGGCAGGTATGAGCAAGGCCTTGGCGATCAGCAGGACGCCATCATGGCGAGTGTGGAAGCGGCTCATCTCCAGACGGAATTGCTCAAACGCGAGGCCGATCAGCGCCGTGCCGCCGCGCGCCTCAATGCCTTGCTCAATCGGCCCATCGAAGCCCCGCTGGCGCGGCCCGAGACGTTACCCCCTCTGCCGGCCGCTGACCTCATGGATTTGCAGCAGCTGATGGGTCGGTTGAACGCCACCAGTCCAATTCTACGGGCACAGGGTGCGGCAATCGAAGCGGCTTCGGGGGCTCAGGCGCTCGCGAAGAAGAATTGGTATCCGGATGTTGCTCTCGGATTGTCGGTTGTCGATCAGAACCGGCGTTGGCAAGGCTATGAAGCGATGGTGTCCGTGAGGATTCCTATCAATGGGACCTTGCGGCAGGCGGAGATCAGCGCAACGACAGCGGAACTCGGCGCCGCCCGCAATCGGCGTGACGCCGTTGCCGCTCGCGCGCGCGAGCAACTGGAATCGGCATTTTGGAACTTCGACGAGGCCCGGCGCATCGCCACGGTTCTCCACGACACTCACATTCCGCAGACCGAGCTTGCGCTCAAATCCGCAGTTGCAGGCTATCAGCAAAATCGCGTCGACCTTCTAACGCTATTGGAAGCGCAGCGCCGCGCATTTCAGAACCGCCTGGAGCATCTGACGTACCTTGTGAACCAAGAGCGTGCCGTGGCTGAGATCGAAAAACTTCTGGGAGGCACGTTATGATCCGCAATCTGATCGCGCT
>JAEUKM010000382.1 GCA_016793085.1 Rhodospirillaceae bacterium | reverse complement strand
GGCCCGTAATTCCGGCGTGTTGTTGAATACTTTTTGCGCGAGCGCCGCCCGGTCCAGCAGGCCGTTCGCGACAACGCCGGGAAAGCGCGCGGCAATGGCGGGCAGGGCAGCGCCGCCTTTTGCCGTGACCGCGCGGGATTCTGCGTCTGAATCGAACACAGGCACGCCCAGGCTTTGCAGCATCGCCGCCGCCGTGGATTTGCCCATGGCGATGGAGCCCGTGAGCCCGACGATGACCGGGCCGGTGCGGCGGGCGCGGCGGTGCGACAGGCGCGGCATGGGCGTTAGAGCGACAACAAATGTTTGCGCAAGGCAGGGGTCACGGCCGGCGTCACGCCGAACCAGCCCTCGAAACCTTTCTGCGCCTGATAGAGCAGCATTCCCAAGCCATCGACGGTTTTGTTGCCGCGTTTTTTGGCGGCGGCCAGCAAGGGTGTTTCCAGCGGCGCATAAACCAGATCGGTGACAACGGCTGAAGCCGGCAGCGTATCGAGCGACACATCAAGGACAGGCTGGCCGGTCATGCCGAGACTGGTGGAGTTTACCAGCAATGCCGCATCGGACATCGCTTTGGCAGCATCGGCCCACGCCATGGGCGTCACGGTTTTTCCAAAATCCCGCGCGAGCGTTTCGGCACGCGCCAGTGTGCGGTTCAGGAGTCTGATCTCGGGTGTACCGGCTTGGATGAGCGCTGCGCACACCGCGCGTGCGGCACCGCCGGCGCCCAACACCACCGCGGGTCCGCGCTTGGCCTCGAACCCCACGCTGCCCTGGCGCAAGTTTTCAATGAACCCATAGGCATCGGTGTTGGTGCCTTGCAGGCGCCCGTCGGGGAGCACAAAGACGGTGTTGATGGCCCCCACAGCCCGCCCCTCGGGGGTGACTTCATCGACGATGGTGAGGGCCGCTTCCTTGTGGGGAACGGTCAAATTCACACCGCGAAAACCAAATGATGATAAGGCTTTAAGGGCTGTTTTGAGATTCTCTGGCGCAACCGCCATGGGTACGTAGGCGCCGTCGATGCCGTACTCGCTCAGCCAAAAACCATGCAGGACCGGTGATTTGGAATGGCCCACCGGCCAGCCCATGATGCCCGCAACCTTGGCTTTGCCGGAAATCGCCACAAGAGACCCCGAACCCGAAACCGCACCACTATTTTTTTAACACATTATGGTCGCGCAGGAAGGCCAAGAGCGGCAAAAGCGGCAGGCCCAGGATAGAAAAGAAATCGCCGTCCACCGTCGTGAACAGCTGCGCGCCCAAACCCTCGAGCTGGTATCCGCCGACGGAATGAAGTGCGGCATCGCCCACGCGGGCGAGGTAGTCATCCAGAAACGCTTCCGAGAAATGACGCACGGTCACTTCGGCGCGGTCGGCAAAATGCCAGATCCGCGCGCCGTTTTGCGCCACGACCAGGCTATTCAGAAGCCTGTGCGTCTTGCCGCGCAAGGCCAAGAGTTGAGCGCGCGCGGCGGTAAGATCGGCGGGCTTGTCGAACCAGCGGCCTTCGCACTCCAGCATCTGATCGCCGCCGATGGTGAGAGCGGTTGGGTATTGCTGCGAGACTTTCACGGCTTTCATTTCGGCCAGCACTTCGGCGCAGTGAGCTGCTGTGGCATTCTCAGCGCGCAAAGCGGCTTTGATGCTGTCTTCGTCCACAAATGAATTCTGGGCGGTGAATTCAATACCGGCCTGACGCAGCACGGCAGCACGGCTTTTGCTGGTAGAGGCCAGAATGACGGATGGGGGCGAGTTCACGATGCGGGGGCGTGACGCTGGTTGTAAAGCTGGATGATGGTGGCCGCGGTTTCTTCAATCGAGCGGCGCGTCACGTCGATCACGGGCCAGTTATGCTTGGTGAACAGGCGGCGTGATTCAGCCACTTCCTCGCGGACTTTATCCACGTCGGCATAACTTTCGCCACGCGTGTCGTTCATGATGCGCAAGCGGCTTTGGCGAATGTCGCTTAAGCTTTTGGGCTCGCGCGTCAGGCCGACCAACAACGGCTTTGTGGCCTGAATGATGTAGTCGGGCAGCACCAGTCCGGGCACCAGAGGAATGTTGGCCACCTTGTACCCGCGGTTGGCCAGATACATGCAGGTGGGTGTTTTGGATGTGCGCGAGACGCCCAGCAGAATAATGTCGGCGTCGATCATGGTTTCCATGGACTGGCCGTCGTCGTGCTGCATGGTGAAATGCATGGCGTCGATACGGTGGAAATAGCCTTCATCCATGATGTGCTGGCGGCCGATCTCGGCGCCGGCTTCGCGCTTGAAGTAGCGGCCGAGCGCTTGCATGACCGGATCGAGCGCCGACACCGCCGGCACCTTGATGTCGCGGCAGGCCTTTTCAAGTTGGGCGCGGACCTCGGAATTCAAAAGCGTGTAAATGACCAGGCCGGGGGCTGTCCGAATGCCTTCGATGACGCGGCTCATCTGGCCGCCGGTGCGCACCAGCCACCAGGAATGCTCGGTGACAGGCGTGCCCGGATACTGCACCAGGCACGCACGCGCGATGTTGGTGACGGTCTCGCCCGACGAGTCGGAGACCAGATGCAGGTTGAAGGGCGCCGGATCAGTCATCGAAAGGGGATGTGGATGCCGTTTAAGAGCGGGGATAAGCGGGGGTTAAATCATATTTGTGAAACAAACGCTCAGCCAATGGCAAATATCATGGGCTGGTTATGCAAAGGCTGAAAAACGGTGCACGGTATCACGATGTGCGGGTACGGCCGGGGACAGCGGGCGATTTATCCACGCGTAAGTCAAACATCGCCCATATCTTATGTGCCGCATTTGCAGGACGCCGCGCAAATGATCCCCAAGATTCAGCGAATAACTCGCTGTCATGGTCTCAACCCATGAATCACAGGGATAAAAAAAGAGAATCCTTAATCCACGGGATTCCAGGGTACATCTCACTACTACCACTATCTTTAATATCTTTAATTTATAGAGAAGGGTCTGGGGATCATCCGTAAACGCCTGCGTTTGACTTTCAGGCGGGCTTGGAGTACCTGTTGGCCATCATGATCGATCGTCTCTGATCGAATTCAGCGTTCTTAACGACCCAGCCGTCCGCCGCTCCGGCCTTCCGGCTTTCTCTCCCCACCGACCTTCGTCCCACACCAAGCCCTGTTTCCGCCATGCATTTATCAGAACTCAAACGTAAACCCCCCGCCGAACTTCTGGCCTTCGCCGAGGAACTGGGCATCGAGAATGCCTCGAATCTCCGCCGCCAGGACATGATGTTCGCCATTTTGAAGGTGCTGGCCGAAAAGGACACCACCATCGAGGGCGACGGCGTACTGGAGATTCTGCAGGACGGCTTCGGCTTCCTGCGTTCGGCGCAAGCCAACTATCTGCCGGGCCCTGACGACATTTATGTCTCGCCCAGCCAGGTGCGCCGTTTCGGCCTGCGCACCGGTGATACCGTGGAAGGCACGATCCGCGGGCCTAAAGACGGCGAACGGTATTTCGCGCTGCTGAAGGTGGACCGCATCAATTTCGACGACCCGGACCGGGTGCGTCACCGCATCAATTTCGACAACCTGACCCCGCTCTATCCTGACAAAAAACTCAGCATGGAAGTGGAGCAGAAGGATACCAAGAACAAGGATCTGACCGGCCGCGTAATCGAGCTGGTCGCACCCTTGGGCAAAGGCCAGCGTGCGCTGATCGTCGCCCAGCCGCGCACCGGCAAAACCATCATGCTGCAAAGCATCGCCAACGCCATTGCCGCCAACCACCCGGAAGTCTACCTGATCGTTCTTCTGATCGACGAACGCCCGGAAGAAGTGACGGACATGGACCGCACCGTCAAAGGCGAAGTGGTCAGCTCCACCTTCGATGAGCCGGCCTCGCGCCACGTGCAGGTGGCTGAAATGGTGATCGAGAAGGCCAAGCGCCTGGTGGAACACAAGCGCGATGTGGTGATTCTGCTCGATTCCATCACGCGCCTTGCGCGCGCCTACAACACCGTCGTTCCGTCCTCGGGCAAGGTGCTGACGGGCGGTGTCGACGCCAACGCGCTGCAGCGCCCGAAGCGCTTCTTCGGTGCGGCCCGCAACATCGAGGAAGGCGGCTCGCTGACGATTATCTCCACCGCGCTGATCGATACCGGCAGCCGCATGGACGAAGTGATCTTTGAAGAGTTCAAGGGTACCGGCAACTCGGAAATCGTGCTGGACCGCAAGCTGTCGGACAAACGCGTCTTCCCGTCGATCGACATCACCAAGTCGGGCACCCGCAAGGAAGAACTGCTGGTGGGCCCCGGCAACTTGTCAAAAATGTGGGTGCTGCGCCGCATTCTCGACCCCATGGGCGTCCAGGACGGCATGGAGTTCCTGCTCGACAAGCTGCGCGAGACCAAAAACAACAACGAGTTCTTCGACCGCATGAACAAATAGGTCGGGACCAACTAAAAAGGCCGCTTGTGAGAGCGGCCTTTTTGCTGTGCGCGGCAGACGTCCTTACATCGTTAATAACGTCGAACCCGTGGTTTTACGCGCCTGCAGATCCTTATGGGCATGGGCGGCCTGTTCGAGGCTGTAGGACTGGGCCACACCCAGTTTGATGCTGCCGTGCATAAGCGCCGCAAAGAAATCGTTGCAGGCGCGTTCGTATTCAGCGCGCTGGCCGACGTAGTGCGCCAACGTCGGGCGGGTCACAAACAGCGAGCCTTTGCCTGCGAGCAAGCCCACTTCCAGCGCCGGCGGCGGGCCAGAGGCATTACCAAACGACACCATCAGCCCACGCGGGCTTAAACAATCGAGTGATTTGAAAAACGTATCCTTGCCGACGCCGTCGTAAACCACCGGCACGCCCTTGCCGCAGGTAATAGTTTTCACCTCGGCGACGAAATCCTGTTCGTTGTAGAGAATGGTGTAATCGCAGCCGTTCTTGCGCGCGAGTTCGGCCTTCTCCTTGCTGCCGACGGTGCCGATGACGGTGGCCCCCAGCGCCTTGGCCCACTGGCAGAAAATCAGGCCCACACCGCCCGCCGCGGCATGGAACAGCACCGTCTCGCCGGGTTTGATCTCGTGCAGACTGCGCAACAAATACCACACCGTCAGACCGCGCAGCATGTTGCCGCCGACATCGTCGTCTTTCAGACCGGCGGGGATTTTCACCACGCTGACGGCCGGAATAATGCGCTCTTCCGCATAGCCGCCGATAGGACCGTTGGCGTAACAAACCCGGTCGCCCACTTTCAGATCGGTAACACCGCCGCCCAGCTTTTCCACCACACCCACGCCCTCAAGCCCCGGCGTGAAGGGCATGGGCAGCTTGTAAAGCCCCGAGCGGTGATAGGTGTCGATGAAATTCACCCCGGCGATGGTCTGGCGCAGCTTGATCTCACCCGCGCCCGGCTCGCCCACGGTAATGTCTTCCAGCTTCAGCACTTCGGGCCCGCCGTTTTCGCGGACGACAATTGCTTTGACCATGGTCAGATTCCTTTGAGCATTACGCCTTCAAGCGTAAGAAGCGCGGTTTTGGTTTCAAGCCCGCCGTCGCCCGAATAGCCGCCAAGTCCACCATTAGACGCAAGCACGCGATGGCAGGGAATAATGATGGGCAGATGATTGACCCCGCAGGCCGTGCCCACGGGCCGGGGCGAGGATTTCAGCTTGGCCGCGAGATCGCCGTAGGTCTTGGTGTGGCCGTAAGGGATTTTCAGCATCAATTGCCAGACGCGTTTCTGGAACGGCGTGCCGGCGGGGTTGAGCGGCAGATCGAATTCTTCCAGCTTGCCGTCGAAATATTTATCAAGCTGCGCCTTGGCCTTGCGCAAAAGCGGTGTCGGCTTATTGGCCGAGGCCCAGCCCCAATCCACCGATACGATGGCGCCGTCCTCTTCGCTGACCGTGAGATCGCCCACCGGCGAATGAAACGAAAGCTGCGGCATGGTGCACCTTAGGTGTTTCTTGATAGCACGCGCATCAGTTCGATCGGAAGGGTGACGGGCGCGGAGCAGGTGAACCCCCGGCATACATAAGCGGTGGCCTTGCCTTCAAGGGCTTTCTTGCCCTGGGCCGGATGGCCTGCGGGAAGTGCGGCTGGATCGTCCACGACCGACAGGACGATATTGGGTTCAGACACCGCGTAAGCGGCCTGGATGAGCGTTTGGACATCCTTGCGGCCGCGCGGGCCGACGATGACCACGCTGACGGTTTCGGCCAACAGGTCATAGCCGTTAAGCAGGGCCGTGGCGTGGGGGAATAACTTGAAAGCCTCGGCGGCGAAGGTATTGGCCACAACATCGGCGCGGACGCGGTATTTATCATCACCCGTCAGCGCCGCCAGCCGGGCCAGGGCCTTTACGAGCGCGCCGTTGCCCGAAGGCTGAGCGGCATCGTTGGCGGACTTGGTGCGCATGATGAGGTCTTTGCGGTCCGACGGCGTGAAAAAGTATCCGCCGGCCTCGTCCCAGAACAGCGCATCGGCCACGGCAACCCAGGCTGCGGCCTGATCGAGATAAATGTGCGCGCCGTTGGCCGCGTGCAACGCCAGCGCGGCGTTGGCCATGTGGGCGTAGTCGTCCAGCACGTCGACCCGCTGCAAACGGTCGTCGCAGAAACTATGGCCCAGCCGCGTGCGGCCGCTGCCGTCGGTCCAGGCCATGGTGCCCGTGACGGCGGCAAAGACCCGCTCGGCGATTTTGAGCCATTCGGGCCGGTGCAGGGCCAGGCTGGCGTGAACCAGGCCCTCGACCGCAAGTCCGTTCCAATCGGCAAGGATTTTATCGTCGCGGCCCGGCCGGATACGCTCACCGCGCGCTGACAACAGTTTGCTGCGTAAAGGCGCAAAAGCTTTGTCTTCATCGGCATCGAACGACGGATCAACCAGACGGTTGAGAATGACCTTGTGTTCCCAGTTGCCACCGACGGTGACGTCATAGGCTTTCTTGAACGCCCCGGACTCCGAGCCGAGGACCGCATCAACCCCGGCTTCGCTCCAGACATAGAACTTGCCTTCCTCGCCTTCGGAATCGGCATCCAGCGCCGAGGCGTAAGCCCCCGTTTCGCCCACCATCTCGCGTTCCAGCCAGGCGATGGTTTCGGCGATGCGCGTTTCGTACAGTTCGGACTTCGTTTCCTGCCATACGGCGGCGAGCAGGCCGATCAACTGGGCGTTGTCGTAGAGCATTTTCTCGAAATGCGGCGCCAGCCAGCGCGCATCGGTGGAGTAACGGGCGAAACCGCCGCCCAGATGATCGTAGATGCCGCCCTGGCAGATATGATCGAGCGTGTGGGTGACGAGCGTTTTGAGCTTGATGTTTCCAGTACGTTTGTAGCCGCGCCAGACGAATTCCCACAAAAAGGGCATGGGGAACTTGGGCGCGCCCTTCAGCCCGCCGTTGTCTGTATCGGCGAAATCCAGCAAGTGTGTACAGCCGTCGTTGAGAAGATCGAGCGACAGGCCGTCTTTCAAAAACTCTTTTTCCTCGGTGACGACCGCGAACGTCAGCCCCGTGGCCTGTTCCTGTACCTTGTCGCGAGTCTCGCGCCAGACACGGGCGAGCTGGGTTAAAACCTGCTGGAAGCTGGGCCGGCCGTACTTGGGCTCGGGCGGAAAATACGTACCACCCCAAAAAGGTTTACCATCGGGCATGACGAACATGGTCAGCGGCCAGCCGCCGCTTTCGCCCATGATCGCCAGGGCCTTCTGATAAATGGCGTCCACATCCGGGCGTTCCTCGCGGTCCACCTTGATGTTGATGAAGTGCGCATTCATCAGCTCCGCCGTGGCCGGGTCCTCGAAGCTTTCGTGGGCCATGACGTGGCACCAGTGGCAGGCGGCATACCCCACCGAGAGCAGCACCGGCTTGTCCTGAGCCTGAGCGGCGGCGAAGGCGGCCTCGCCCCACGGCCACCAATGGACCGGGTTGTCCTTGTGTTGGCGCAAGTAGGGGCTGGTTTCGCTCTTCAAGTGGTTGAAGGCTTCGCTCATCGGCGTAACGTGGGCTAAACTGAGACCATAAGCCAACAAAAAGAGACGCCCATGAAAGTGAACATCACCGTGGACTGTACGCCCGAGGAAGCACGCGCCTTCATGGGTTTGCCCAACGTGGCGCCGCTGCAGGAATCCGCCATGCGCCAGATGCAAAGCCAGATGGAAAAAGCCGCGCAGTCGATGGACCCCGAAGCGTTGATGAAAACGCTGTTCCCCATTCGGCCTGAGAACCTGGCCGACATGCAGAAAGCCTTCTGGGCGCAATTCACCAAGACCGACGGCAGCTAAGCGCGCATCATCATCCGCATGAGCGAGGATACCATTTTCGCCCTGGCCTCGGGGCCGGGCCGGGCCGGGATCGCCGTGATCCGCGTGTCCGGGGCCAAGACCGCGAAGGCCTTGCAGCGTTTGGGCGTGAAGTTGCCCTCGCCGCGCGTGGCGACGCGCGCAAAGTTCACCGATCCTGCCACACATGAAATCTTGGATAACGGCCTGGTGCTGTGGTTCCCCGCACCCCACAGCTTCACCGGCGAGGACGTAGCCGAGCTGCACATTCACGGCGGGCGGGCGGTGATCGAAAGCCTGATGGCCGCACTTTCGTCTATCGGCGGCGTGCGCCCCGCCGAAGCGGGCGAGTTTACGCGCCGCGCGTTTCTGAGCGGCAAAATGGACATCACCCAGGCCGAGGCCTTGGCCGATCTGGTGGATGCGGAAAGCCGTGCGCAGGCCAGGCAGGCCTTGCGGCAGATGGGCGGCGCGCTGAAAGAACTGTGCGACGACTGGCGGCACCGGTTGGTGCTGGCCCTGGCGCACCTGGAAGCAGTGATCGATTTTCCCGACGAAGATCTACCGCCGGATGTGGCCGACAAAGTCTGGGGCGAGGTGCGCGATCTGGAATCCCGCATCACCACGTTCTTGAACGACAAGCATCGCGGCGAGCGCATCAGGGAAGGACTGTCTATCGCTATCGTCGGCGCGCCCAACGCGGGCAAATCAAGCTTGCTGAATGCGCTCGCCCGGCGCGATGCGGCCATTGTCTCGGCCACGCCCGGCACCACGCGCGATATTATCGATGTGCAGATGGAGATCGGCGGCTATGCGGTCACGCTGTCCGACACGGCGGGTTTGCGCGAAACCACCGATCATATCGAGCAGGAAGGCGTGAAACGCGCACAAAAACGGGCCACTGAAGCAGACCTGAAAATCGCGCTGTTTGACGGTGCGGCCTACCCCGTGCGCGATGCCGCCACGGAAAAACTGGTGGATGAGAACACCATCCAAGTGGTCAGCAAGGCCGACGTGCTGAACCAAGCCCGCGAGATTGAGCTGGATACGGGCGAAAATATGCGCCCCACGCATTTTGTATCCGCGCTGACGGGCTTTGGTTTGACGGCGCTTTTGCAGCGGCTGGAAGCGCTGATCAAACAGAAATTTGACGCTGTGGGCTCGGCCACGGTAACGCGTGCGCGCCACCGCAAAGCCTTGGAGGAATGCGCAGATGCGCTGGCCCGTGCGCAAAAAGCCGATTTGCCCGAGCTGGCAGCGGAAGATTTGCGCTTGGCGGCCAAGGCGCTGGGGCGTATGACGGGCCGCATCGATGTCGAGGACATTCTCGATGTCGTGTTCCGCGAGTTCTGCATCGGCAAATAACTATGACACCTGGCTTTGATTTCTCCGCCATCCGCGCGCTGTCGTTCGACTGCTACGGCACGCTGATCGATTGGGAAACGGGCTTGTTGCGCGCGTTGCAGCCGCTGCTGCAAAAAGCCAATGTCAGCATTGAAGCTGCTCTCTCAGCTTACGCCGAATCCGAAGCGCGCGAGGAAGCGCGCACCCCGGGCAAGCGCTACCCCCTGATCCTGGAAGCTGTCTACCGGGTCCTGGCGCAGAAGTGGAACGTGCCCGTCACCGATGCCGACGTAAAAGCCTTTGGCGCATCGGTGCCGTTGTGGCCGCCGTTTGCCGACAGTTCCGCCGCGCTGAAACGCCTGCAAAGCCGCTTCAAGCTGTGCATACTTTCCAACGTCGATCATGAATCCTTCGCCGGCACAGAGCGGGCGCTGAACGTGAATTTCGACCTCATCGTCACGGCGCAGGATGTGGGCACGTACAAACCAAATCTCAAAAATTTCCGCACGTTGTTGGACCGCGTCATCGACATGGACATCGCGCCGCATCAGGTGCTGCACGTCGCCGAGAGTTTGTTTCACGATCACGTGCCTGCGCAGCGCTTGAATTTGAAAACGTGCTGGATCGACCGGCGCAAAGGCAAGGGCGGCGGCGCCAGTGCGGCAAAACCTGTCTCGGTGACGCCGCACCTGACGTTCTACTCTCTGGCCGAACTGGCGGACGCCGCCGGCGTTTAAACGCATTCCGTTCAACTTCGCCAGATTCTATCTCGCGCGCACATATCCACAGAGGTATATATCCGCCCGTTATGACGGTGGATTCGACCTTTGACGTGATTGTGGTGGGCGGCGGCCATGCGGGCTGCGAAGCTGCGGCTGCGGCTGCGCGCGTGGGCGCACGCACGCTGCTCCTCACGCACCGCGCCGACACGCTGGGCCAGATGTCGTGCAATCCGGCTATCGGCGGCCTGGCGAAAGGACATTTAGTCCGTGAGATCGATGCCTTCGACGGCATCATGGGCCGCGCCATCGACCAGGCGGGCATTCAGTTCCGCATGCTCAACCGCTCCAAAGGCCCCGCCGTGCGCGGACCTCGGGCTCAGGCCGACCGCAAGCTTTATAAGAAAGCCATTCAAGCCATTCTTGCCGAACAGGCTAATCTGACGATCCGGGAAGCCGCCGTCGAAGATCTACTTCTCGACAAAAATCGCAAGCAAATTCAGGGTGTTGTTACATCCGAAGGCCAACGCGTTGCTGCCGGAGCGGTGGTGCTGACCACGGGGACGTTCCTGAACGGCCTGATCCATCGCGGCGAGCAGCGCATCCCGGCGGGCCGCATCGGCGAAGCGCCTGCTTTGGGTTTGTCTAGTACATTGAATTCATTCGGATTTCGCCTAGGCCGACTGAAGACCGGCACGCCGCCGCGCCTGGACGGCCGCACCATCGACTGGGCGGGGCTGGAGCTTCAGCCCGGCGATGAGCCGCCGGAGCCTTTTTCGTTTCTGACCAAGCAGATAACAACACCACAGGTTCAGTGCGGCATCACCTACACTACGCCTGAAAGCCATAAGTTGATCCTGGCCAATAAGCATCGCGCGCCGATGTATAACGGCCAGATCCAGAGCATCGGGCCGCGGTATTGCCCCTCTATCGAAGACAAAGTTGTACGATTTTCAGACCGGGAGCGGCACCAGATTTTCCTAGAACCGGAAGGTTTGGACGATGACACCATCTATCCCAACGGCATTTCCACCTCCCTGCCCGAGGATGTGCAGACGAAGCTGGTGCAATCCATCCCGGGACTGGAGCGCGCCGTCATTCTTCAGGCAGGCTATGCCATCGAATACGATTTCGTCGATCCGCGAGAGCTATCGCCAAGCCTGGAAACACTGAAGGTTCAAGGGCTTTTTCTGGCGGGTCAGATCAACGGCACCACGGGCTACGAGGAAGCCGCCGCCCAAGGGCTTATGGCCGGCATCAATGCCGCGCGCCGGACTTCTGGCTCGGATGCCGTAACCGTGGATCGGGCCGAAGGGTACATCGGGGTGATGATCGACGACCTGACGACCCTGGGCACATCAGAGCCTTATCGCATGTTTACATCCCGCGCCGAGTACCGCTTACTGCTGCGGGCCGACAACGCCGATCTGCGTTTGACGGAACGGGGCATCCAGGCCGGTTCCGTAGGTGCCGAGCGCCGCCGGCATTTTGCCGAAAAGCGCGCGGCCTTGGAGCAGACCCGCACGGCGCTGACAGGCCAGACGTACACGCCGCCCCAGCTTAAAGCCCTTGGTATTGCTGTCAATATGGATGGTAACCGCCGCAGCCTCATGGACCTCCTGTCCATGCCAGAGCAGAATTGGACCTCCATCTGCCGACTGGTCCCCGAACTGGCAGATACCCGCCCGGATGTGGTGGAGCAGATGGAAATAGAGGCCCGGTATAAGGGCTATATCGAGCGCCAGGACGCCGACATCCGCGCCTTCCGCAAGGACGAAAGTCTCAGCCTTTCGCCCGATCTGGATTACGGCCAGGTGGGCGGCCTGTCCACCGAGGTCCGGACCAAGCTGAAGAACGCCCGTCCGGCGACTTTGGGGGCTGCAGCCCGGATTCCCGGCGTGACCCCGGCGGCCCTGACCGC
Organism: Rhodospirillaceae bacterium; assembly: GCA_016793085.1. GTDB lineage: Bacteria > Pseudomonadota > Alphaproteobacteria > Rhodospirillales > Rhodospirillaceae. The sequence goes on along the minus strand of JAEUKM010000382.1, from coordinate 7,578 downwards.
GCTACTGCGATATGTTAAAAAGCCCGCCTCGGAACGGGGCCAGGCCAAGGATGCCGCCTCGGCCGCTTAACCTGTTTCACGTGAAACAGGTTAACGCCCACTTTTAGCCCCTTTCGGCTTCCCATACCCCCGAATTTGCAGCAAAATGTTTCACGTGAAACAATTTTATGCGGATTATGGCTTCTTACGGACCTGACGATCTTGCCCGGGATGAGAATGTTTCACGTGAAACAATTTCCCGTCTGGCCGCCTATGTCGACCTTCTCCTGACCTGGAACAAGAAGATCAACCTGATCGCCAAGTCCACGGAGCCTGACATATGGCGTCGGCACATTCTAGACTCGGCCCAACTTTATCCCCTTATTCCCCAGGATTCTTCGTCCCTGGTGGACCTGGGCTCCGGGGCCGGGTTTCCGGGTTTGGTTCTGTCCATTATGGGTGTGCCGGGGGTGCGGCTGATTGAGTCCGACGCCCGCAAGTGCGCCTTTCTGCGCGAGGCGGCCCGGATCAGTGGCGCCAAGGCCCAGGTCATAAACCAGCGGGCCGAACAGGTACCCCCAGGCCTGGTGGACGTGGTGACGGCCCGGGCGTTGGCGCCCCTGCCCGATCTTTTGGCCCTGGCCAGGCCTTTTTTAGGACCAAAAACCGTCTGTCTATTCCTCAAAGGACAACATATTGAGGCTGAATTGACGGAGGCACACAAAATGTGGACAATATCGACGGATCTTCGGCCAAGCCGGTCGGATCCAAGTGGTTCAGTGGTGCGCGTGCGCGAGGTTAGCCATGTCAAATCTGTCTGAAACTGAGTCCCCTCACGCCCAGCAGGTTAGTGGGCTCTCGCGCCCGCGCATCCTGGCCGTCTCCAACCAGAAAGGCGGCGTGGGCAAGACCACGACCGCCGTGAACTTGGCCACCGCCATGGCCGCGGTGAATAAAAAAGTTCTGGTGATCGACCTCGATCCGCAGGGCAATGCCTCCACGAGTCTCGGCATCGATCACAAGCATCGCGCGGTGAACACCTATCATCTCTTGGTGGGCGAAGCGCGCGTCGAGCAAGCCATCGCCAAAACATCCGTGCCGAATCTTTTTGTGATTCCGTCCGGCGTCGATCTCGCCGCCGCAGAGCTTGAGTTGGTAGATGTCGAGCATCGCCATGCGCGCTTGAAGATGGCGCTGACGGAACAGGCCGGCGATTATGATTTCGTGCTGATCGATTGCCCGCCGTCGCTGGGTTTGCTGACGCTGAACGCCCTAGTCGCGGCCGATGCGGTGATGGTGCCGCTGCAAGCCGAGTTCCTCGCCCTTGAAGGCATCAGCCATTTGGTGCGTACCATCGAGCGCATCCGCAAGGGCTTCAATCCGAAGCTGGAGATTCAGGGCATCGTCCTGACCATGGTGGACAAGCGCAACAACCTCTCGGAAATGGTTGAAAGCGATGTCCGCAGCTACTTCGGTGAGAAGGTCTACACCACTGTAATTCCAAGGAATGTTCGCATTTCCGAGGCCCCCTCGCACGGCAAACCGATTCTGCTCTATGATTTGCAGAGCAAGGGCGCGCAAGCCTATCTGAACCTCGCGGGCGAAGTGCTGAAGCGCGAACAGGCCGTGGCTGCATGAACGCTGAAACCGTCAAACGCAAAACGCTCGGGCGCGGGCTCAACGCGCTGTTCGGCGAGCAGGACGACGCGAGTGACGCGCCCGCTGCTGCTGGTGCGGCGCCCGCAGCAGCAAAAACATCCGACACGCTGCCCGTCGATATGATGGCGCCCTCGCCGCTGCAACCGCGCATGCACTTCAGCGAAGACGCGCTGAACGAACTCGCAGCGTCCGTGCGCGAGAAAGGAATTCTGCAGCCGATCCTGGTGCGGCCCGATCCCAGCACAAGTGATCGTTATGAAATTATCGCCGGCGAACGGCGCTGGCGCGCCGCGCAACGCGCTCAGCTTCACAACGTTCCCGTCATCATCCGCGAGTTCAACGACGAACAGGTTCTGGAAGTCGCGCTGATCGAAAATCTGCAGCGCCAGGATTTGTCGGCGGTGGAAGAAGGCCGCGGCTATCAGCGCCTCATCGATCAGTTCAATCACACGCAGGAAGACGTGGCCGATATCGTCGGCAAAAGCCGCGCGCATGTCGCCAACACGCTGCGTTTGCTGAGCCTGCCCGAAAGCGTGCAGAAACTGGTGGACGAGCGCAAACTTTCGCCCGGCCAGGCGCGCCCGTTGATCGGGCTTGTGAACGCCGAGCCCTTGGCCATGACGATTTTGCGCAAGGGCATGAGCGCGCGGCAGGCCGAGCGTCTGGCGCGCGGCCACGGCACCACGAAGCGCAAAGCGCTGCGCAACGACAAGGATGCCGACACGCGCGCGTTGGAACAAACGCTGGAAGACGCGACAGGCTACAACGTCGATATCAGCTTCAACGGCAAGAGCGGCAAGGTTGTGATCGGCTATTCCAGCCTCGAGCAGCTCGATGATATCGTGCGCCGTCTGTCCAGTGGCGGAAAGCGCGGCAAAGCTGACAACCGCGATACCGGCACGGTGGACCTGGAGGAAATTCTGGCGCGTGATGAGTTCGCCGAAGACAAGTCCGACATCATGAGTGGTTTCGGCCTGGGCGATGTGAAGCACGACCTGAAGCAAGATCACAGCCTCGATCCGGCCTCACCTAACGTGCATGAAGACCCCGCCGCCGATGATATCGGCGCGGGCGGCGCAACCCATCGCTAGGCTTTCGCTAACGCATGTTTACTCCGGTTCCGTTTTATTTTCTGCGGCACGGCGAGACGGATTGGAACAAGCTGCGCCTGATGCAAGGCCAGACCGATACAGCGCTGAACACCATCGGAATTTTTCAGGCCGAGGCCGCTGCGCAGTTTCTCGCCAAGCGCAAAATCGCCACTATCGCCACGAGCCCCTTGCGCCGCGCCAAGCACACGACGGATATCATCGCCAAGCAGTTGCCAAACGCCAAGGTGGTGACACTCGATGATCTGAAAGAATCGAACTTCGGCTCCTACGAAGGACACCCCAGCGGCGCTTGGCGCGAGGAGTGGATTCGCGGCGGTGAAATTCCGGGCGGCGAGTACTACGCTGATTTTCTGGAGCGCTGCCTGTCCGGAATCAACAAGGCGCTGGAAAATCCGGGGCCCGTGCTGATCATTTCCCACGGCGGCGTGTTCTCGGCCGTCAATAAGTGGGCGCTGGACAATGCCGGCATCCGCGCCGGCAATTGCGAGCTTCTGGCACTCGCCCCGCCCAAGTCGGCCGAAGAAGGCTGGAAGCTCCGCCGGCTGTTTACCCCCGAAGGATTGGACACGGCCGTCGTCTAAGATATTGAATTTATTAATTTTCTATACTGCTTGACCTTCCAGTTGATGGAAGGTGTATCGATAGCAACAGTCACACCTGTTGGTCGATACTTAATATGCCTCCCTCAGCCACCCCGATTCGCCCCGCCAGTTTCGCCATCACCGGCATGACCTGTGCGGCCTGCGCCACGCGCATCGAAAAGAAAATCAGCGCCGTCACGGGTGTGACCAGCGCCGCCGTCAACCTGGCGCTTGAGCGTGCCGATGTGCATTTCGATCCGGCGCGCGCCAGCAACGACGACATCGTGCAGGCCGTACGCGAAGCGGGTTATGACGCAACTCTCATCGACACGGCGAAGCCTGTAGCCGATACCGCGCCACCATCACGCGATGGCGTGGCGGTGCTTCTCAGTGCTCTGTTGACGGCGCCGCTCGTCGTGCAGATGGCGGGGCATACGTTCGGTTTCGCGTTTCATCTCACGCCGTGGATGGAGCTCGTGCTGTCCGCGCCGGTGCAGTTCGTTCTCGGCGCACGCTTCTATGTGGGCGCATTCCGCGCCCTGAAAGCGCTGAGCCCAAACATGGACGTGTTGGTGGCGCTGGGCACCTCGGCGGCGTTCTTCTATTCGCTGTATCTCATGCTCACGGCAAATCTGGTTCCCGGCCAGCTTTATTTCGAAGGGGCGGCCGTCATCATCACGCTGGTTCTTCTGGGGAAGTGGCTGGAAACGCGCGCCAAGCGCTCGACCGCCAGCGCCATCCGCGCGCTGATGGCGCTGCGTCCCGACACCGCGCGCGTGTTGCGGGACGGTGTTGAAACCGATGTGCAGATCACAGATGTGATGCGCGGCGATAGCGTCGTCATCCGCCCCGGCGAGAAAATCCCGACGGATGGTACCGTGATTGAAGGCCGCAGCGCCTGCGACGAGGCGCTGATCACGGGCGAAAGTCTGCCGGTGACGAAAAGCGTGGGCGACCATGTCATCGCCGGGGCCATCAACGCCACGGGCCGCCTGATCGTGCGCGCCACCGCCGTCGGGGCCGACACCACTCTGGCCAAGATCGTGGAGCTGGTGCAAAGCGCCCAGAGCGGCAAGGCGCCGGTGCAGCGCCTGGTCGATCGCATCAGCGCCGTGTTCGTACCCGTCATCGTCGCCTTGGCCGCGCTGACCTTCGGCGGTTGGCTGATGCTGGGCGGCACCTTCGACCAGGCCTTCATGGCCGCCGTTTCGGTGCTGGTGATCGCCTGCCCCTGCGCCTTAGGTTTAGCAACCCCCACGGCCTTGGTAACGGGATTGGGCGTCGCCGCGCGCACCGGCATTCTGATCAAAGACATTGAGGCGCTTGAGCGCGCGCATGCGGTCACAACCGTTGTTTTTGATAAAACCGGCACGCTCACCAAAGGCGAGTTGAGCGTGACGGAGGTAAAAACTTGGGTTGGCGATGAGGCCGAGAACATCGCCATTGCCGCCAGTGTGCAGAACGCCAGCGAGCATCCGCTTGCCAAAGCCATTGTGCGCTTCGCCCGCGAAAAGAATATCGCCTTGCGCCCGACGACGGATTTTTCCAGCACACCGGGTGCTGGCGTTGCGGCGCGGGTCGACGGGCACGTTGTTGTGATCGGCAACGCGGCGTTTCTCTCAAGCCAGGGCATTGCCGTACCCACATTGTCGGCGGGTCCACAGACCTTCGTGCTCTTGGCCGTCAATGGCGATGCGCGCGCGGCGTTCTTCATCGCCGATCAATTGCGCCCTGAATCGGCCGCGGCGGTGAAAACGCTGAACGAACACCAGATCAAGACCATTCTGCTCAGCGGCGATCATCCGGATGTGGTGGCGCGTTTGAGCGCAGAGGTCGGCATTGCCGCCGCAAAAGGTGGCGTGCGGCCCGAGCACAAGGCCGCGGAAATCCAGGCTTTGCGCGGCAACGGCGCGGTGGTGGCCATGGTCGGCGACGGCGTCAATGATGCGCCAGCATTAAGTGCCGCCGATGTGGGCATCGCCATGGGCAGCGGCACCGATGTCGCCATGGAAACGGCAGGCATAACACTCTTAAGGCCCGATCCGCGGCTGGTGCCGGCGGCCATCGACATCAGCCGGGCCACTTGGCGCAAGGTGCGCCAGAATCTGTTCTGGGCCTTTATCTACAATGTCATTGGTCTACCACTCGCGGCCTTTGGCCTTCTCACTCCCGCTCTGGCCGGTGCGGCCATGGCGTTATCCAGCGTCAGCGTGGTGACGAACGCGCTGTTTCTCAAACTTTGGCGTCCCCGGATTTAATTCAAACAGGAGAGCACATATGAACCAAATCATCATTCCCGTTGAAGGCATGACCTGCGGCGGCTGCGTGAAAAGCGTGGAACGCGCGCTGGGCGCGCAGACCGGCGTTATGACCGCCAAGGCGTCGCTGGAGCAAAAAAACGTAACGGTGGAGTTCGATGCGGGCATTATCCAGCGCGCGCAGTTGGAACAGGCCATTCAGAAAGCCGGGTTCAGCGTTCCGGCTTAAGGCTTTTTCTTGGCGTCTAGCGCGGCCAGCATCCGCGCCAGGGCAACACTGCGGTAGCTGAAGAGAATAAGGCCCATCATCTGTTTCCAATCAAGGGCTGATAACGTCCGGCACAGGCCCTTCTCGCGCGGATCGTAGGGTGCCGCGAAAAAGCGTTTATCGCGCAGCAGTTCGCCGCGCAGGCCCGGGTCCACGTACAGGAAAATGCAGTCCACACCCTTGTAGCGGTCCAGCACCACGAAGGGGCGCTTGCCGGCTTTGAACGCGATATTTCCGAAACTCACCCCTTCAGTCACCTCGGGCAGTTTCAAACAAATCGCACGCAGCTTCGCCGCCACCTTGTCGCGCCTAGCAATCGTAGGTGTCAGTATTTCTTTTTTCTTTGCTTTCTTTTTCGCGGTCATCGGCCGCGCCGCGCGGCGGCACCGGCAATCTGCATCAGCGCGCGTTCGGTGATGGCTTCTGCCGGCATGTCGGTGGACTTGGACTGCATCTCGGCTTCGCTGAGCAGATCCAGCGCACGCACGATCATCGCTTCGCCCCAGCGCCCGGCCTGGGCCTTGAAGCGTTCGCGGATTTTGAAAAACAAAGGCGGGCGGATCATGCCCAACGCCTGCTCCAGGCTTTTGCCTTCATTCATGCGCCCGCGCGTTTCATGCAGTCTCAAGAAGTGCCGCGCGACAGCAGTAATGATGGAAATGGGAGAAATCCCTTCGCCCATCATGCGCCCGTAGACGCGCTGCACGGTGGCCTGATCGCCGTCGCCCACGGCATACACCAGGTCGTCCATCTCCAAGGCCGCCGTATCACCGATGCAGGCGCGGGCATCTTCCTCGGTCACGGTGCCGGGCCCGCCCCCGGGGACATATTTGTACATGGCCAGCTTTTCCAGCTCACGGCGGCTCACCTCGCGGTCGCCGCCTAAACGGTCCGTCAGCCACGACAAGGCATCGGGCGTTGCGCTCAACCCTTGCGCTTTTAATGTATCCCGGATGACGCGTTCCAGCGTCTGCGCATCGTCCACGTAGCAGGCAATGGCCGCGGCGACCTCACTTTCCTCGAACACCTGCACCAGCTTGGCGCGGCTGCCGATATCGCCTGCCGTCACAATCAGCAGTGCATCGCCCACGGGATTCTCGAAGAACTTCTCGAACACACCGGCCACAGTACCTTCCAGCCGCGGCTCGCTATCGGCATCGCGCCACCGCACCACGCGCCGCCCGCCGCCGAAACTTAAAGAGGCCGCCTCATCACCCAGCCGGCCAGGGTCATCACGCAGCACCGAAGCCGAGAATTCGGCGACACGGAACGGATCGTCCGGGCTTTTGGCGATGTTTTTAGTCAGCGTATTCATGCGTTCGCGCACCAGCCCGCCGTCGGGGCCGAACAGCAGTACGGCCTTCACCGCATCGGGCTTGGCGATGAACGAGTCCGCGCGGCCTGACGTGATTTTCAAGGCGCTAGCCCCGGCGCGGCTTCAAGCGCCGGTCGAAATACACGGCCACGCGGGTTTTGATGTCGTCGCCCAGTTGGCGCAAGGCGCGGTCCTCGGCCGCAGCCTGCGAGGCCACGGTGGCAAATTGATCATCCAGAATGTTGTAGCTGACAATCGCTTGGGATGTGTCGCCGTACAGACGCGTACCCGCTTCGTATACGGCGAAGGTGGCGGTCATGATCATGTTGGCGCGCGAGGTGGTCGAGTCGGGCCGCACGCCCAGTTCCACGATCTGCTTGTTCAGCGCGATATCGAGGTCGTAGCG
>JAEUKM010000298.1 GCA_016793085.1 Rhodospirillaceae bacterium | reverse complement strand
GTGGGCATCGATATCAACCCGTGGGACGCGGTGCCGGGCGCCACCTGCCTGACCATGGACTTTATGGACGAGAAAGCCCCCGACGCGCTGAAAGAGGCCCTGGGCGGGGCCAAGGCCGACGTGGTCTTAAGCGACATGGCGGCCCCGGCCACGGGGCACCCGGGCACCGACCATTTGCGCATCATGGCCCTGGCCGAGCTGGCCTGGGCCTTCGCCGAGGAGGTGCTGGCCCCCGGCGGCACCTTCGTCTGCAAGGTGTTCCAGGGCGGCACCGAGGGCGAATTGCTGAAGCAAATTAAGGCCAAATGCACGGTCGCCAAGCACGCCAAACCCCCCGCCAGCCGCAAGGATTCGGCCGAAGTCTACCTGCTCGCCACGGGGTTTAGGGGGTAGGCCAAAAAGCAACACTGACAAGCGTATCTGCCGGGTTGCCCCTGCGAAAAAACCGTGTCATAAGCCCGCGCACCCTGAATTTAGGGAGCGTTGCCCATAAGTGATCTTTCACTTGGCGTGGCGGACGCGACCCAAATAAGGAGCATTCCCCGAGAAGTGGTCTTCCACTTGGCGTGGAGAATGCGACCCAAAATAAAGAGGTGCCAATGGAGATCGCCGAAGCCCTGACGTTTGATGACGTCCTCCTTGTGCCCGCGGCCTCCTCGGTCCTCCCTGCCACCGCCAATACGGCGACACGCCTTACCAAAACCGTCAGCCTGAACATTCCGCTCGTGTCCGCCGCCATGGATACCGTTACGGAATCGGCTTTAGCGATTGCCATGGCCCAGGTGGGCGGCATCGGCGTGCTGCATAAAAACTTAAGCATCGAGCAGCAGGCGCAGGAAGTGCGCCGCGTGAAGAAGTTCGAATCGGGCATGGTGGTGAACCCGGTCACCATCCACCCGGACCAGACCCTGGCCGATGCGTTGCGGATCCGCGAGCAGTACCGCATTTCGGGCATTCCGGTGGTCGAGCGCGGCTCGGGCAAGCTGGTTGGTATTCTCACCAACCGCGACATGCGTTTTGCCACCGACATGACGCAGAAGGTCAGCGACCTGATGACCAAGGACAAGCTGATCACCGCCTCGGAAAACGTTGACCGCGACGAAGCCGTGAAGCTGTTGCATCAGCACCGCATCGAGAAGCTCTTGGTGGTCGACAAAACCTACCGCTGCGTCGGCCTTGTCACCGTCAAGGACATCGAGAAGGCCCGCGCGCATCCCCTGGCCGCGAAAGACGAGCAGGGCCGGCTGCGCGTGGCCGCCGCCACGGGTGTCGGCGGCGACGGCGTGAAGCGCGCCGAGGCTGTGCTGGATGCGGGCGTGGACGTGGTGGTGGTCGATACCGCCCACGGCCATTCGGCGGGCGTGGTGGACGCCGTGAAACTGATCAAGCGCCTGTCGAACTACACGCAAGTGATCGCGGGCAACATCGCCACCCCCGAAGCCGCCAAGGCGCTGATCGACGCAGGCGCTGACGCGGTGAAGGTGGGCATCGGCCCCGGCTCCATCTGTACGACCCGAATCGTGGCTGGCGTGGGCGTGCCGCAGCTGACGGCCATCATGGAAGTGGCCGCCGAGGCGCGCAAAAGCAACGTGCCCGTCATCGCCGACGGCGGCATCAAAAGCTCGGGCGACGTGGCCAAGGCCATTGCCGCGGGCGCAAGCACCGTCATGGTCGGCTCATTGCTGGCCGGCACCGACGAAAGCCCCGGCGAAGTCGTGCTGTACCAGGGCCGCACGTACAAAGACTATCGCGGCATGGGCTCGCTGGGCGCCATGGCGCGCGGCTCGGCCGACCGCTACTTTCAGGAAGAAGTGCGCGACAACATGAAGCTGGTGCCCGAAGGCGTCGAAGGCCGCGTGCCCTACAAGGGCCCGGTGGCGGGCGTGGTGCATCAGCTGGTGGGTGGCTTGAAGGCCTCCATGGGCTACACCGGCAACGGGACGATTCCGGAGATGCAGAAGAACTGCAAATTCCGCCGCGTCACCTCGGCGGGCGTCCGCGAAAGTCATGTGCACGATGTGATGGTCACCCGTGAGCCGCCGAACTACCGCGTCAGTAACACCTGATCTTTTCCGCGATTTGCGGGCGAGACAGGGCATGATCCGGAAAAGCGGAATCCGGTTTTCCGATAAGATCATGCCCAAGACAAAAAAGTAGCCCGCAGTATGACTCCGTCCGCCCGCGTCCAAGACGCTATCGAGCTTATAGACAAAATCCTCACCTCGTCGCGGCCTGCCGACGGTGCGGTGCTGTCGTTCTTCCGCGGGCGCAAATTCGTCGGCGCCAAAGACCGCCGCGCCATTTCCGATCAGGCGTGGCGCATCCAACGCACGCACGCCAAGCTGTGCTGGCTTTTGGGGACTGAAAGCCCCAATGGGCGGCTTCTGGTCATGGCTGATTTGATCGCCAACGAAGACATGACGCTCGACCGGGTCGCCGGGTTCTTCTCGGGCGCGCGCTACGGCGCACCCAAGCTGTCCGAGAACGAACGGCGCATGGGCCACCGGGTCGAGGACTACAAAACCCGCACCGAGATGCCGCGCGCTGTGCGTCTGGAAGTGCCGTTCTGGGTGCTGCCCAAGCTGGATGAGGCTTTTGGCAAAAATGCAGATGCCGAAATCGCTGCTCTCAATACCGAAGCGCCGCTGAACCTGCGTGTGAACACGCTGAAGGCCGAGCGCGAGGCGGTTTTGAACCAGCTCTCCGAAGAAAACCATGCGCCCGAGGTCACGCTGCTGTCGCCCTTGGGCTTGCGCGTGCACGGCCGCATGAACCTCGCCTCGCACAAGGATTTCCGGGCTGGCAAGTTCGAGGTGCAGGACGAAGCCTCGCAGATCTGCGCGCTGATGGTCAACGCCAAGCCCGGCCAGGCGGTGCTGGATTTGTGCGCGGGTGCCGGCGGTAAAACGCTCGCCATTGCCGCCGCCATGAACAACAAGGGGCGTATTGTTGCGTGCGATGTCGCCACGGGCCGTCTGATCCGGTCCAAGCAAAGACTACGCCGCGCCGGAGTGCATAACGCGACTTTACGCATCCTCGAGGGCGACAACGACAAGTGGGTGAAGCGCCAGAAGGGCACGTTCGACCGTGTATTGGTCGATGCGCCGTGTTCGGGCGTGGGCTCGTGGCGGCGCAACCCCGATGCGCGCTGGCGCTTAACACCCGAAGACCTGGAGCGCCTGGCGAAAGTGCAAGACCGCGTCCTGCATCAGGGTGCGGACGCCGTGAAAAAGGGCGGGCGGCTGATCTACGCCACGTGCTCGCTGTTGCCTGAGGAAAACCAAAACCGCGTCGATGCCTTCCTGGCCGCTGACCCGCGCTTCAAAGCCGTGCCGTGGCAGACCGTGTGGCCCACGGCGGTCAAAACTCCCATGCCCGAATGGCCGTTCCCGTATCTGACCTTAAGCCCATCTCGTAATGGATGCGACGGCTTCTTCCTCGCCATCCTTGAACGTGTTTCGTAAGAGAGTGTGATGTCCGACCGTATTCTCATTATCGATTTCGGCTCGCAAGTTACCCAGCTCATTGCCCGCCGCGTGCGCGAAGCCGGTGTGTACTGCGAAATCCATCCGTTCAACAAAGTCACCGCGGCGTCCATCAAGGCCTTCGGGCCCAAGGGTATCGTGCTTTCGGGCGGGCCCGCCTCGGTGATCGAGGCCGATACGCCCAAGGCCCCCGATGCGGTGTTCGCCATGGGTCTGCCTGTGCTGGGCATCTGCTACGGCCAGCAGACCATGGTGGCGCAACTGGGCGGCAAAGTGGAGGCGGGACACCATCGCGAGTTCGGCCGCGCGTCGGTGGACGTAACCGGAACCTGTGCGCTGTTCGAAGGCGTGTGGCCCAAGGGCGAGAAGCAGCAAGTCTGGATGAGCCACGGCGACCGCGTGGTGTCGCTGCCGCCGGGCTTCAGCGTTGTGGGCACGTCGGAAGGCGCGCCCTTCGCCGCCATCGCCGACGAAAGCCGCAAGTTCTATGCCGTGCAGTTCCACCCCGAGGTGGTGCACACCATCAATGGCGCCAAGCTCTACAAAAAATTCGTGCGCGAGATTTGCGGCTGCAAGGGCGACTGGACCATGGCCGCCTTCCGCGCCCAGACTATTGAGGCCATCCGCAAGCAGGTGGGCAAGGGCAGTGTCATCTGCGGGTTGTCGGGCGGGGTTGATTCCTCGGTCGTCGCAGCGCTCATCCACGAAGCCATCGGCGATCAACTCACGTGCGTGCTGGTGGACCACGGCCTCATGCGCCAGGGCGAGACGGAGCAGGTGGTGCGCGTGTTCCGCGACCGCTTCAACATCAAACTCATCGCGCGCGATGCCTCGGACCTGTTCCTGGGCAAGCTCGCTGGCCAGATCGACCCCGAGAAGAAACGCAAAATCATCGGCGCCACCTTCATCGACGTGTTCGAGGAAGAAGCCAAAAAGATCGGCGGGGCCGACTTTCTGGCGCAGGGCACGCTGTACCCCGACGTGATCGAGTCCGTCTCCTTCGCGGGCGGGCCCAGCGTCACCATCAAGTCGCACCACAATGTGGGCGGCCTGCCTGAGCGCATGAACATGAAGCTGGTGGAACCCTTGCGCGAACTGTTCAAGGACGAAGTGCGCAACCTCGGCCGCGAACTGGGCCTGCCCGACGACATGGTGGGCCGCCATCCGTTCCCCGGGCCGGGCCTCGCCATCCGCATTCCGGGCCAGGAGATCACGCGCGAGAAGCTGGATATTCTGCGTAAAGCCGATGCCATTTACCTCGATGAAATCCGCAAGGCGGGCCTTTACGACACCATCTGGCAGGCGTTTGCCGTGCTGCTGCCCGTGCGCACCGTGGGTGTGATGGGCGATTCCCGCAGCTACGATTACGCCCTGGCCTTGCGCGCAGTGACCTCCACCGACGGCATGACGGCGGACTTCTACCCCTTCGACATGAATATCCTGGGCCGCGTGGCCACGCGCATCATCAACGAGGTCAAGGGCATCAACCGCGTCACCTACGATGTCACCTCCAAACCCCCCGGAACGATTGAGTGGGAGTGATGGGGGTGGCGATGATTCAACCCGGGCCAGCGTTCAAGGATAATCTTCAGCAGTTGCCGCCCATTGATGGCGTGCAGCGCATCGACCTCATCGACGCTACAGGCGTTGTGGTTGCCAGCATTGAAAATCAACCAGGCAAGCAAGGTTCGCTCGCGGTCTACCAATACCTGAAGCAATCCTTCGGTGCTTTGGATGTACAAGCCGCCGAACACGGCTTGGCCGTATTTGCCGAGCATACGGCAGATGCGCGCAACCGTCCGGGAGCCCATCCGAATGTGGATCGCCTGCTTGCGATCGCTGCCGGTGGCGCTCCGCTGAAGATCGACATTATCGCCCGCTGATCTGGTTGCTATGATTCGTCTCGATAACATCAGTAAGCAGCACGGCCACCAGATTCTGTTCATCGACGCCGCGATGTCCCTGCAAAAAGGGGAGAAGGTGGGGCTTGTGGGCCCCAACGGCGCCGGCAAGTCGACGATTTTCCGCATGATCGCAGGCACCGAGCAGCCCGACGACGGCCGCGTGCTGATCGAGCCCGGCATGACCATCGGCTATTTCAGCCAGGATGTGGGCGAGATGTCGGGCCAGAGTGCGGTGGCCGCCGTCATGGACGGCGCGGGGCCCTTAAGCGCGCTTGCGGCCGAAATGGCGGCCCTGGAGGCGGCGATGACCGACCCTGGCCAGGCCGACAACATGGATGATCTGGTCGCGCACTACGGCGAGGCGCAGGGGCGCTTCCAGGAGCTGGGCGGCTATGCGCTGGAAGACCGCGCGCGCGAAGTGCTGGCGGGTTTGAGTTTCAGCGAAGAGCGCATGGACGGCGATGTCGGCCTGCTCTCGGGCGGCTGGAAAATGCGCGTGGCGCTGGCGCGTATTCTTCTGATGCAGCCCGATGGAATGCTATTGGACGAACCCTCCAACCACCTCGATCTCGAAAGCCTGATCTGGCTGGAAGATTTTCTGAAGCGCTATGACGGCGCGCTGCTGATGACGTCGCACGACCGCGAGTTCATGAACCGCATCGTCGGGAAAATTGTCGAAATCGACGGCGGGGCGCTGACCACCTATTCCGGCAACTTCGATTTCTACGAACAGCAGCGCGCGTTGTCCGAAAAGCAGCGCCAGGCCCAGTTCGAGCGCCAGCAGGCCATGCTGGCCAAGGAAATCAAGTTCATCGAACGCTTCAAGGCGCGCGCAAGCCACGCCGCCCAGGTGCAAAGCCGGGTGAAGAAGCTGGACAAAATCGAAAAGGTCGAGCCGCCCAAACGCCGCCAGTCCGTTAAGTTCGAGTTCCGCAACCCGCCGCGCTCGGGCGACGATGTGGTCACGTTCAAGAACGTCCATAAAGCGTATGGCCGCCAGACCATTTACGCGAACCTCGATTTCCAACTGGCCCGCAAAGAACGTTGGTGCGTGCTGGGCGTCAACGGCGCTGGCAAATCCACACTGCTGAAGCTGGTGGCCGGCGCGCTGGCGCCGGACATAGGCACGCTGCCCGACAAAGGCACGGTGACATTGGGGGCCAGCGTGAAAATGGGCTATTTCGCGCAGCACTCGATGGATTTGCTCGACGGCGACGAGACGGTGTTTGAATCGCTGGATGCGTCGTTTCCTCAAGCCGGGCAGGGCACCTTGCGCACGCTGGCCGGATGTTTCGGCTTCTCGGGCGACGATGTCGAAAAGCCGTGCCGCGTGCTCTCGGGCGGCGAGAAGGCGCGCCTGGTGATGGCGAAAATGTTGTACGACCCGCCGAATTTCCTGGTGCTGGACGAGCCCACCAACCACCTGGACATGGCGACCAAGGAAATGCTGGTGGAGGCCCTCGCCGAATTCGAAGGCACCATGCTGTTCGTCTCGCACGACCGCTATTTCTTAAGCCGGCTTTCCAACCGGGTGCTGGAACTGACGCCCGAGGGCCTGCACCAATACGGCGGCGGCTACACCGAATATGTGGCCCGCACCGGCCACGAAGCGCCTGGGCTGCATCCGGGTGGGTAGCTGCCTCACATCCCCGTCTTCACATACTCCACCATCTGCGTCAGCGCCGTGCCCCAGCCGTCGGTGAAGCCCATTTCGTCGTGGGTCTTCGCACTCGTTTCATCGGGGTGAAGCACGGTGGCGTTGTAGACCGTAGTGCTGCCCCGTGGCGTCAGGCTGATGATGGCCGTGAAGCTTTTCACGCCGGGCAGGGGTTCCTTGGCGGCGGGGCGGAAGCCCGGTTCCAGGGCTAGCGTCCATACTAATCGATGCTCCGGTACGACTTCGAGGTAGCAGGCGGTGAATGATTGGGTTTGTCCCTCGGGCCCCTGCATGTCGAACCGGAACGCGCCGCCGGGGCGCAGATCGATCTCGCATTTCGTGATCACCCAGGGCTTCGGGCAGAACCACGGCTTCAGGTGCTGGGGCGTGGTCCACGCCATCCACACGCGGTTTGCGGGAACGTCAATTGTGCGCTCCAGCACAAGATCGGTTTTGGGATTGAGCGTGAAAGGCAGCGGCGAGGTCATGGGCGTAATTCCAAGTTTTCGGTTTTGTCATCGCCCGGCTTGACCGGGCGATCCATCTCACAACGGCTGTGGTGTTTGTTGAGCGATGGATTCCCTGGTTAAACCAGGGAATGACAAGTAAGGGGGTTGATGGGCTGGTGCCCTACTTCACGTGTCCGGCTTTGATGTACTCCACCATCTGCGTCACCACGGTGCCCCAGCCGTCGTAAAAGCCCATCTCTTCGTGCTTTTTCGCACCCTCGGGGTCGCGGTGAATGGCGATGGCCTTGTAGTGCGTGCCGCCTTTTCCATTGGCCGTCAGTTCCAGCACGGCGGTGAAGAAAGGGTTCTGCGCCGGCCGGAAACCGGGCTCCAGCGTATCGGTAAACACCAGGCGCTTCAGCGGCACCACTTCCAGGTAGCAGCCGGCATTCGGGAACTCCTGGCCCTCGGGCGAACGCATGGTGGTTTTGAAAACGCCGCCGGGCCGCAGATCAATTTCACAATGCGTGACCGACCAGGGCTTGGGGCAGAACCACGGCTTGATGTGCTCGGGCGTGGTCCATACTTTCCATACCAACTCCACGGGTACGTCGATGGTGCGCTCCAGCACCAAATCGAGTTTGGGGTTGATCTGAAACTGATACAGCGCGGTCATATTTGCTTTCCTTTGAGTGACAAGAGGTATTCATCCAGTTGGTTGAGGCGGCGCTCCCACACCTCGCGCTGCTGGCCCAGCCAGTCCTCGGCGAGTTTCAGGCGCTTGGGCGCGAGTTGGTAAATCCGCACGCGGCCCACTTTCTTCGAGGTCACCAGCCCGCTGGCCTCGAGGATTTTTAAGTGCTCGATGAACGAGGGCAGCGCCATGTCAAAGGGCGCGGCCAGTTCGCTGACCGAGGTGGGGCTTTTGGTCAGGCGCGCCAGCACGCTGCGCCGGGTGCCGTCGGCCAGGGCCCGGAACACGTCGTCGATGGGGTCTGCGGCAACTGCGGCTGCGGCCATGCGGCACCTTCGGGGCCATGCGATTCGGCGAAAGTGCGGCACCCTAGCCCGATTCAAATACTTAGGGCAATACCTAAGTGTTGAGGGCTGTGCTTTTCGCGCGGCTTTGCGCCAGAATAGCGGAACATTTGAAGGCTCAGACGCTGATGGACATTTCCATTACCGAGAACGTCAGTATTGGCGCGGCCCGCGGATCGGCGCGGCCGCTCACGGCCGATCTGTACGTGCCGCAGAGCGATAGTGTGCGGGCGGCCGTGGTGCTGGTGTTCGGCGGCGGCTGGAGCACCGGCGACAAGACCCAACAGAAGGCCTACGGCATCAAGCTCGCCAAGGCGGGCATCGTGGCCATGGCGACCGACTATCGTTTGAGCGGCGAGGCGCACTGGCCCGCGCAACTGGACGATGTGACAACAGCAATTGCGTGGCTTCAGGCGAACGCGGCGGAATACCGCATCGATCCCAAGCGCATCGGCATTTCGGGCAACTCCTCGGGCGGGCATCTGGCGCTCATGGCGGCATTGAACGGTGCCACCATCGCCGCCGTGTGCGCGTTCTATCCGCCCACGGATTTGGCCACGCTGCTGAAACACGGCGACCAGGGCAGCATCGCGGGCCTTCTGGGCGGCGACACCGCGCCCGAAAAGCTCAGCGCCGCCAGCCCGCTGACTCGCGTGCACAAAAATTGTCCGCCGGTCATGCTGCTGGCGGGCGATGCCGACACCCGCGTGCCCGTGGCGCAAACGCTGTCGCTGTACGAAGCTCTGCGCGGGGTCGGCGTGCCCACCGAGTTGCACGTGTTTCCGGGCCTGGGCCATGCGTTCGATTTCGACCGGGGCATGGCGGTGCTGGCCAGCACGCTCATGGCTCAGTTTTTCACCACGCAGATGAAATAGATCAATCCAAGTTTGTCCGAACAGGAGGGATTGCCGATGACGGGGCGTTTGATCGCGCGCGGCCTTGCGGGGGCGGCGTTCTGGCTTGCGGCGGTACTGCCCGTAAATGCCGCTGAGCTTTACGGCCTGGTGGGCAAGATGACGACCGTGCCCGGCCAGCGCGATGCGTTCATCGAAATTCTGCTGGCGGGGGTTGAAGATATGCCGGGCTGCCTTAGCTATATCGTGGCGAAAGATGCCGCCGACCCTAACGCCATCTGGGTAACCGAAGTGTGGGACAGCAAGGCCAGCCATGATGCGTCGTTGTCGTTGCCAGCGGTGCGGGAAGCCATTACCAAGGGCCGCCCGATGATCGCCGGCATGGGCGACGGCGCCGTGACCATCCCCGTGGGCGGCGTGGGTTTCATCAAAAAGTAGCGCTTAAAAGCTGTAAGGACGATTTTCTGTGGCGAATACCAAGTCGGACCGCCTTCTCGAGGAAGGCCTGGCCCACCAGCGCGATGGCCGTCTGGACGAAGCCGAAGCCGTCTACCGCAAAATCATCGCCACCGACGCCAACGATGCCGACGCGCACCATCTTCTGGGGCTGATCGCGCTGTCGCGCCGCGCCTTCGATGTCGCGGCCAACCGTATTGCCGAAGCGGTGCGCCTGAACCCGCGCGATGAGCGCTATCACTTGAACTACGCGACGGCCTTGCGCGGCCAGGACCGCTTGGCCGATGCGCTGGAGGCACTCGACCGCGCGCTGGAGATCAAACCCGATTACATCGAGGCCTGGTTCAACCGTGGCGTCATGCTGGCCCAGGGCGGTGCCCATGCAGAAGCTCTGGTGAGTTTCGACAAGGCCCTGGCCCTGCGGCCCGATGCGGCGGCGCTGCATTACAACCGCGGCAACGCGCTGTACGCCTTGAAGCGGCCGGGCGAAGCCGCACAAAGCTATGAAGCCGCCATTGCCATTCAGCCGCAGAACGCCGAAACGCACTACAACCTCGGCGTCGTGCGCCAGGATTTGAACCAATGGGCTGATGCACTTGCCGCTTACGACCAGGCGGTGTTTCTCGACCCGCAGCACGCGGGTGCCCACAACAACCGCGGCGCCGTATTGGCCCAGATGCGCCGCTTCGACGAGGCCCTGAAAAACTACGATGCAGCGATCGCGCTGAAGCCCAAGTACGCCGAAGCCTACAACAACCGCGGCCACGTGCTGACGGAACTGAAGCGCTACCCCGACGCGCGCGCGAGCTACCAGAAAGCCTTTACGTTCAATCCCGAGATCGAATTTCTGCCGGGCGTTCTGCTGAATGCCAAACTGCTGCTGTGCGAGTGGCGCGGGCTGGACGACAACATCGATACCGTTTTAAGCGGGCTCGATGACGGCGCGCCCGTCACCACACCCTTCGCCCTGCTGGCGTTGCCGGCGTCATTGGCCCAGCAGCGCGCCTGTGCCGACATTCATGTAAGCCGCAAAGTCACCGCCGAGCCCCTGCCGTTCGGCCCGCATCATTCGTCCGGCAAAATCCGTTTGGGGTATTTCTCGCCCGATTTCCGCAGCCATCCGGTGTCGTTTTTAACGGCGGGCCTGATCGAAAGCCACGACCGCGCCAAGTTCGAGATTTATGGGTTTTCCTATGGCTCGGACGATGCCGACCCGGTGCGCGAGCGCATGGCCAAGGCCTTCAATCGGTTCATTGATATCCGTAGTTTGAGTGATGCCGATGCGGTGGCTCAGGCCCGTGCGCTGAACCTTGATATCGCGGTCGATCTTGCCGGTTACACCCAGAACGCCCGCTCGAACATCTTTGCCATGCGAGCAGCCCCCGTGCAGGTCAACTACCTGGGCCTGCCCGCCACCATGGGCGGGGAGTTCATGGATTACATCATCGCCGACGATACGGTGATCCCGCCCGAGCACCGCGCGGCTTACGCGGAAAAATCCATCGTCATGCCCCATACGTTCCAGGTGAACGACAGCACGCGCGCCGTACCACAGGCTCTGAGCCGTGCCGAAGCGGGCCTGCCCGAGGATGCGTTTGTGTTCTGTTCGTTCAGCAACACCTACAAATACAATCCGGACCTTTTCGAGGTCTGGATGCGGATCATGCGCGACGCGCCCAACAGCGTGCTCTGGCTGCTCGGTGAGAACCCGACCCAGGAAGAAAATCTGAAATACGCGGCCGCCGAACGCGGCGTGCCGCCGAAGCGGTTAGTATTCGCGCCGCGCGTGCCGCTGGATCGGCACATGGCGCGCTATGCGCTGGCCGATCTGGTGCTGGATACGCTGCCCTTCAACGGCGGCACCACCACCAGCGATGCGTTGTGGGCGGGCACGCCTGTGTTGACCTGCCTGGGCCGCACGTATGCGGGGCGGATGGCCGGGAGTCTGCTGAAAGCCGCCGGGGTGCCCGAACTGATTGCGCCGTCATTGGCCGAGTACGAAGCCATGGCGGCCGGGTTCGCCGAAATGCCCGAGAGTATCGCAGTGCTGAAACAAAAGCTGGCCGCGGCCCGCAAAACCTCAGCCCTGTTCGACACGCAAGGCTTTACCAAGCATCTGGAAATGGCCTTCACCCAGGCGGTCGCACGCAACCGCGCCGGTCAGCCGCCCGATCACATCATCGTCAAGTCGTGAGTATCATGACCACCGTCTACGGCATCAAATCCTGCGACACCATGAAGAAGGCCCGCGTCTGGCTGGAGAAGAAAGGCATCGCCTACGCCTTCCACGACTATAAGGTTGAGGGCATCGACCGCGCGCGGCTGGAAAAGTGGGCCAAGCAGGTGGGCTGGGAGGTGCTTTTGAATCGCGCGGGCACCACGTTCCGCAAACTGTCCGACGCCGACAAGGCCAACATCGATCAGGCCAAGGCCATCAGGCTCATGGCGGCCAATCCGTCCATGATCAAGCGGCCGGTGGTGGAAGCGGGGAAAACGCTGCTGGTGGGCTTCAAGCCCGAGGTCTTCGAGAAAGCCGGCTTGAAATAAGCCGAAAAGAGGCGGGGAGCGGGGTCCATCCCGCCACCCCAAGCAGTACCCGCAACATTGCGGATCACTCTTGGGGAGAGGCGGGAAAACCGCAGCCGAGGGTTACATCCGCCCTCGGCGGTCGAAAGTTAGATCAGGTGCGCAACGGTGGTGACGGTCGAGATCGCGACGATCAGCAAAGTGGCCCCGAAGATTTGATCCAAAACGCCAAAGTAAGTTTTCATAACCAAGTTCCTTTTTTCTTGTTATTGGCCCGGCGGCATTTTTGCCCCCGAGATGGTGAGATATATAATTGCGCGGAGCGATTTTGCGTTGCGAAAAGTGTGCATGGCTGAACACACCTTAGCGCATGGCATGGCCTTCTAGTACATTGATTGATAACAGAATTTTAACCCGAAATTCACCGATTCGCGATGCTGCTGCAATGCAACAAAATCGGTGGCACCCGAAACCGAAATTCAGTTCGGCACAAGCCTGAGGGTACGGTTCAAAACCTTCAGCACATCATCCAGGGTGTGGGCCTGCTTCAGCTTTGTCTGGCGGCTGAACAGCACGAAGCGGCCCTGGCGGGCGGCGGCCATACGGTCCTTGCCGCGCGTCTCGAGCTTCGAGATCACGAACAGCGGGCTTTCATTGCTGTGCTGGAAGATGAAGAACGAGGCCATGCTGGGCCCATGATTAATGGCGTAATCACGCCAGTCGCCGTGCATGACGCGGCTGCTATAGAGGTTCAGAAGCGAGGTCAGTTCCTGGCGGGTGAACGAGAGATATGGGGCCTTGCACCGGTAGTCATGAATCTGAACTACGGCTGTCATGGCCTAGCCGGGCCTTAATATAAGACGACACGGTACATGGAGTTATTTTGCGGTCAACGCCGCCGCCAAATCAAGACCCAGGATGGGGCCAGGACGCTTGCCTCCAGGGGGCTGTAATAGCCCCAGGAGCCGATGGCCTCGTTTTTACGGTCCTGGTCGGGCCGGTCGAAACAATTCGCATCGGCGATGGTTGCGTAGCAGAACCGGCTGACCTCGGCCCCGCCTTCGCCGGGGGCCTTGGTGGAGCATAAGGGGTTGCCGGGCTCGCCCGTGCAGGGCATGCCGAACATCTGGGCCATGATCGGGTCGGGCTTGCCCCCGCAGGCGCTTAAACCCGCCAGGGCGGCAGCGGCCAAAAGGGTACGCAAAAGGGCAGTGCGCGCGGGGTGGTCCATGGGGGCGGTCCTTTGTCGGTCCGGGGCAGATTTTGACACATCCTTGGTTTAGCGGCCCCGTGTTAACAAAAACTGAATCAGCCTGCCTCAATTAGCCCTTAAAAACGCATTAGTATCATAGGCTTAGAACGTGGCCTGTCGCCGTTGCCTTGTAATTGCACCCGCCCCGGTAAGTCATTATGTTCGCCCCCGCTTTTCATCTCTGCGCCGGGTCTTGGCGCGCCGGGGACCGCAAGGGCGCATCGGGGGATGCGGGCCTTTGCCTGTTCTAGCGGCGCGGGCGACAGCGGACCCGGATTTCGACAAGGAAGAATGACGTGAGTGTATCCCAGGACGCCTCGAAAGTTCCGGCGCCCCAAAAGAACAAATCCAAAAAGCCTCAGCCCAGCGACGAGGAATTGGCCCTCGACGGCCTGATGGGCGAGATCGAAGAGGATCTCCGTTCGGAAGAACTGGCCAAGCTGTGGAAGCAGTACGGCAACTACGTCATTGCGGTCATCGCCGCGATCATTCTGTCCGTTGTCGGCTGGCAGCTCTGGAAGCAGAACATCGAAAAGCAGCGCGCTGCCCAGATGGCCGAGTACGAAAGTGCCTCCAAGCTGGTCCAGGAAGGCAAGCTTGACGAGGCCATGACGGCCTATGCCGCCATTGCCGCCGAGAATGCGGATGGTCTGGCCGTACTGGCGCAGTTGCAGAAAGCCGCCATCGCGCTGGAGAAGGGCGATAAGGCCGGCGCTTTGGCCGCCTACAAGGCGCTGGAAGACAACACCAAGGCCGATTCCTTGTTCCGCGATTTCGCCACTCTGTTGCATGCCCTCCACGGCATCGACAGCGAGAACCCGTTGCAGTTGGAATCGGAACTGAAGCCTCTGCTGAATCCTTCCAATGCGTTCTATCACTCGGCTACAGAGTTGACCGCGCTGCTGGCCGCCAAGCAGGGCGACCCCAAGCGCGCCCTGTCGCTGGCTGAAGCTCTGATCGCCGACAGAACCACGCCGCAGGGTATCCGTCAGCGCGCCGAGGAGCTGGCCGCCATGTTCCGCTTGGCCGTTCCCGCGGCAGATGCGCGCCCGGATACGCCCAAGGCCGATGCCGCTCCTGCCCCCGCCAAGCCCTAAGCCCGAGTTGACCCAATGATGCGGATGTCTACGCGCTGTTGTCTTGTTGCCGTTGCCGCTGGGTTGGTGCTGTCGGCGTGCGATAACAACATCTTCACCGGCGAAAGCGACAAAGAGATTTTGCCCGGTACGCGCATTTCGGTGCTGGCGCTGGAGCGCGAACTGCGCCCCGATCTCGGCGCCATCGATACGGCCATCCGCCTGCCCCGGCCCGAGGATGCCGCCAACTGGCCGCAAGCCGGCGGCCTGTCGCATCACGCCATGCACCACATGGTGCTGGGCGAGAACCCCGAACGCCAGTGGAGCAAAAGTATTGGTGAGGGCTCGGGCAAACGTAATCGTGTGCTGGCCGAACCCATTATCGCCAATGGCCGAGCTTTCACCATGGACGCCGAAGCCCGCGTGCGCGCGTTCGATGCACGCACCGGCCAGCAGTTCTGGAGCACCAAGACCGCGCCCAAGAGCGACGACGAGGGCTCGTTCCTTGGCGGTGGCCTCGCCTTCGACAATGGCCGCGTCTTCGCGACCGGCGGCTATGCGCAAGTGGTGGCGCTCGACGCCGAAGGCGGCAAGGAAGTCTGGCGCGCATCGGTTGAAGCGCCCATCCGCGCCGCCCCCACCGTCAACGGCGGACGCGTGTTCGTCGTGACCGTGGAAAACCAGGTGGTGGCCTTGGCTGCTTCCACCGGCCGCCAGCTCTGGACCTATTCGGCCGCTTCCACACCCACCATCCTGATGGGCGGAGCAGCGCCGGCGGTTGACGGCGGCGTCGTCATCGCACCTTTCACCAACGGCGAAGTGGTGGCCTTGCGCGTCGATAACGGCTCGCTGCTCTGGAACGAAACGGTGGTGGCCGTGCGCCGCACCGAAGCCGCAGCCAGCCTGCCTGATATCGCGGCGCGCCCGGTGATCGACCGTGGCCGCGTCTACGTGGTGGGGCATTCGGGCGTGATCGTCGCCATCGATCTGCGCACCGGCCAGCGCGTCTGGGATGCGCCGGTGTCGGGCGTCTACGGTCCCTGGATCGCGGGCGACTTTTTGTACGTCATCAGCATCGACGCCGAAGTGGTGTGTATCGATGTGCGCTCGGGCCGTATTTTATGGGTGACGCAGTTGCCACGCTTCGAGGACGAGGAAGACAAAGACGGCCGCATCGTCTGGGCCGGGCCGGTGGTCGCCTCCGACCGCGTGATCGTCGTGGGCTCCAACGAACAAGCCCTGTCACTGTCGCCCTATTCGGGCGAAGTTTTAAGCCGCATGGATTTGGATGCCGCCGCCACGCTACCGCCGGTGCTGGCGGGCAGCACCATGTACTTGCTCGACGACGACGGCGATCTCGTCGCCTACCGTTAAGCACGCTATTTTTAAGCATCGGGCCCCGCCATGAGCCGCAGTTTACGACATTCCGCGGCTGATCAGGCGCCGCAGCTCACCGTCGCCATTGTCGGGCGGCCCAACGTGGGCAAGTCCACGCTGTTCAACCGCCTTGTGGGGCGGCGCAGCGCCATCGTCCACGACCGCCCCGGTGTCACGCGCGACCGCAAGGAAGGCATTGCCAGCCTGGGCGGACTGACGTTCCGGGTCTTCGACACCGCGGGGCTCGAGGATGCGTCGGAAGATTCGCTTGAAGGCCGCATGCGCCGCCTGACGTTAAAGGCCGTCGCCGATGCCGATGTGGCCCTGCTGCTGATCGACGCCAAGGCCGGCATCGTGCCGATGGACGAGCATTTCGCCGATCTTCTGCGCCAGCAGAAAACGCCCATCGTACTGGTGGCCAACAAATGCGAGTCCAGGGACTCGCTGGCGGGCCTTTACGACGCCTTCCGGCTCGGCATGGGCGACCCCATCGGCATTTCCGCTGAACACGGCCAGGGCCTGGACGACATCTACCGGGCCATTTCCGGTTATGCGCCGCCCGAGGCTTTCGACACGGATATCGCCGGTGAAACGCCCCAGACTTTAGATGAAACGGTGCCGGGCGCTGCATTACCGCCGCGCCCGCTGAACATCGCCATCGTCGGTCGGCCCAACGTGGGCAAGTCCACGCTCATCAACCGCCTGATCGGCGAGGAACGCCAGTTGACCGGCCCCGAAGCGGGTATCACCCGTGACTCCGTGACGATCCCCTTCACCTACCAGGGCCGCCAGTTGCGGCTGGTGGATACGGCGGGCGTGCGCAAGCGTCCCAACATCACCGACGCGGTGGAAAAAATCTCGGTGGGTGAAACCTTCGAGGCCCTGCGCATGGCCGACGTGGTGGTGCTGGTGGTCGATGCCGTGCAGGGCCTGGACAAGCAGGACCTGACGCTGGCGCGCTACGTCGAGGAAGAAGGCCGCGCTATTGTGATCGCCCTGAACAAGTGGGACCTGATCGACGAGCGGGATTTGGCGCTGGAGCGTGTGGAACTGCGGCTGGAATCCTCGCTGGCGCAGTTGCCCGATGCGACCATCGTTACCATGTCGGCGCAGACGGGCTTGAGGCTCGAGAAGCTGATGGATGCGGTGTTCCGCGTGCATGACGTGTGGGACAAACATATCCCCACCTCGGCCCTGAACCGCTGGCTGCATGCCACCATGGCGCATCATCCGCCGCCGCTCTCGATCCACAAGCAGCGCATCAAATTACGGTATATGACGCAGGTGAAGACGCGTCCGCCCACGTTCCTGTTCTTCTCCACGCGCGCCGATGACCTGCCCGAATCCTACATGCGCTATCTCGCCAACGAGATGCGCGCTGCGTTTGATTTGCAGGGTGTGCCGCTGAGGCTGCAACTGCGCAAGCCCAAGAACCCGTTCATCGACGACAAAGAAAGCTTCGCCACGCAGCCTTATGTCCGCGCGCCCAAGGCCGAGGAGCGCCAGCGCCAGAAGCCATCGGCGCCGAACGCGCCCGCAGCGCACACGTCCGATCAGCCCAAAAAGAAAAAGAAGCAAAAGCCCAAGGGCTTGAAGCCGCGCAGCCTGAAAGCCCGGGCCAAGGCGGCCAATAGGGGTAAAGTGGTCAAGGTGCCGCGCCGGCGGCGCTAGCGACACCGGGGGAGCAAGCCGCATGCAAGGATCACGTCGTCAGGTCATCTCATGGGCGGTTCCGCTTCTTGTTCCTGGCTTCGGCGTTACAACGCAAACCCCAACATCGGATTTGCAAACTCGTATCGCCCGCCTGATCGAAAGCTATTCCAGCCAGGGCGATCATCTCACCGGCAGTGAAGTCGATCACGCCAGCGCGCGCTGGCTCGCGGATGAAATCGAAGCGCTGGGCGTGCGGGTAACGCTGCCCGCGTTTACGTTCAGCCGCGTTGTCGTCGATCAGGCCGAACTGCAATGGAACGGCCAGCGTATTCAGGGTTTGCCGTTGTTCGACGGCGGCACGACAGGGCCTGCGGGTGTTACGGGCCGCATTGGTGGCATCAACACCGACGCCGAGATCGGCGTTGTCATCGCTTCACCTTTCCCCACGCACCCCGGTCTGGCCCCTTTGCGGCAGGCGCGGCAGGCCGCCCGTCACCGCGCGATCATTGTCGTCACCGATCTGTCGCTGCCGCCGGGCGGCATCGCGCCCATCAACGCCGATGAGTTCCACAAACCCTTCGGCCCGCCGGTGCTGCAAGTGCCCAACCAGCATTGGCCGGTGCTTCAACAGGCCATGGCAACGGGTGCCAGGCTGACTATGACCATCGCAACTCACCGCGCCGAAACGACAGCAGTAAATGTGCAGGCTGAAATTCCCGGGCGCGATTCGGCGCGGCCGCCCATGATCGTCATGACACCACGCAGCGGCTGGGGGCCGTGTGCCGCCGAGCGCGGCGGGGGCTTGGCAGCTTTCATGGAAATCCTGCGCCGGTTCCGCGCCGAAGCGCCCTTGCGCCGTGTCATCTTCACCGCCAACAGCGGGCACGAGTTGGGGCACCTTGGGCTGAAGCGGTTTCTGTCGGAACACGGCGCGCTGGTGAATGGCGCGCATGTCTGGATGCATTTGGGCGCTAATTTCGCCGCCGCCAAAGGCCGCGAAGTCTGGCTGCAGTTTTCAAGCGAGGACTGGCGCCGCCGGGTGCTTGCGTTCACGCAACGCGAAAACCTTGTGGCCGACCGGGACGTGCCGGTGGGCACGCCGCCCCTGGGCGAGGCCAAGGACATCGCGGCGGGGAAGGGTGCTTACGTATCCATCCTGGGGGCCAATGGCTTGTTCCATCACCCGGCCGACCGCTGGCCCGAGGCGGTGGATGTAGCCACCACCGCGCGCTGGGTCAGCGCCTTCGCGGGCCTCGCGCAAGAGGCGGCGAACCAGCCTTAAAGTTAGTTTTTTTGGACTTTGACGATTTCGCCGTGCCGCGTGCAGGAGGGCTCGGCCAGCGCCACAAACGTATCCGCAGTGCTTTCGGGTGGCGGCAGCGTGGCTGCATCCTCGCCGGGGTAGGCGATGGCGCGCATGCGCGTTCTGGTGTGGCCCGGGTCGATCAGGTTGACGCGCAAATTCGGGTTCGTCTGCGCCACTTCGGCGGCGTAGACCTTCACCAGGCTTTCCAGTGCGGCCTTGGAAGCGGCGTAAGGCCCCCAATAGGGCTTGTTGGACTGCGCCGCCCCCGAGGTGACGAAAATGGCGCGGCCCGCATCCGAGGCTTTCAACAAGGGTTCCAGGCAGCGCAGCAGACGCCAGTTGGCGGTCACGTTGACACTGAAAATCTCGTCCCACTGCTTGGGCGTGTAATGCGTCACCGGCGACAGTTGGATCAGCGAGCCCGCGTTGCCCACCAGAATGTCGAGCTTCTTGAAACGGTGCGCCAGGGCCACCGACACCTGCTCGACCTTGGCGTAGTCGGTCACACTTTCGGCCACCAGCACGGCGGATTGACCTGTCAGCGTGCGGATTTCGTCGTCCAGGCTTTCCAGCTCCTTGGTCGTGCGGGCCAGCGCCACCACGGTGGCGCCTTCCTGCGCGAACCTTAACGCCACCGCGCGCCCGATGCCGCGCGACGCGCCGGTGACGAGCGCGATGCGCCCCGCGAGACGGCCTGAAATGCTCATTGTCTAGCCGCGCTCTTCGCTGAGCAACGAAAGCTGCTTGGGGTTCGAGCCTGCTTTCTTGTCGGTCAGCGGCAGGGGGTAGTCGCCGCTGAAGCAGGCGTCGCAGTACTGCGGGCGGTCTTGATTTCGTTTGGCTTCGCCGACGGCGCGGTACAGCCCGTCCATGGAAATGAACGCCAAGCTATCCACGCCCAGCTTCTGGGCCATTTCGGCGACGTTGTAGCGCGCGGCCAAAAGGCCGTCATAAGACGGTGTATCGATGCCGAAGAAGCACGGGTGGGCTGTGGGCGGCGAGGAGATGCGCATGTGCACTTCGGTGGCGCCCGCTTCGCGCATCATGTCGACAATTTTCATCGATGTGGTGCCGCGCACGATAGAATCGTCCACCAGAACAATACGCTTGCCCTCGATCATGGCGCGGTTGGGGTTATGCTTGCGTTTCACGCCCAGGTGCCGCGTACGGTCGGTGGGCTGAATGAATGTGCGGCCGACGTAGTGATTGCGGATGATGCCGTATTCAAACGGCTTGCCGATCTGGCTGGCAAAGCCCAGGGCCGCCGGTACGCCTGAGTCGGGCACCGGCACCACCACGTCACAATCCACCGGCGCTTCGCGCGCCAGTTCCGCGCCGATCAGCTTGCGCACTTCATAAACGCTGCGGTCTTCCACCACAGAGTCGGGCCGGGCGAAATAGATGTATTCGAAAATGCAGAAACGCTGGCTCTGTTTCGGGAAGGGCTTCAGGCTGCGCACGCCGTCCTTGGTGAGAATGACGATCTCGCCCGGATCGATGTTGCGCACGAACTCTGCCCCGATGATGTCGAGCGCGCAGGTTTCCGAGCACAGTATGTGCGCCCCGGCCAGTTTGCCCATCACCAGCGGACGCAGGCCCAAGGGATCACGCGCGCCGATCAAGGCCCCGTTGGTCAGGCAGACGAACGAGTATGCCCCCTCGATCTGGCGCATGGCGTCGATCAGGCGGTCCTCGATGGTGGTGGCAGTACTGAGCGCGATCAGGTGCGTGACGATCTCGGTGTCGGAGGTGGACTGGAACAGGCAGCCGCGTTTCTGCAAATCGCGGCGCAAGGTCAGGGCGTTGGTCAGGTTGCCGTTGTGCGCCACCGCGAAGCCGCCGAACTCGTACTCGGCGAACAACGGCTGCACGTTGCGCAAGATGGTGCCGCCGGTGGTGGCGTAGCGGTTATGCCCGATGGCAATTCCGCCCTTCAAGCGCGCGGTCACGTCGTCATTGAAGTTTTCGGCGACGTGGCCCAGGCCGCGATGGCTGTGGAACTGGCTGCCGTCGTAGGTGACGATGCCCGCCGCTTCCTGGCCGCGGTGCTGAAGTGCATGCAGGCCCAAAACCGTGTGCGTGGCCGCTTCGCCGTCGCCGATGATGCCGAAGACGCCGCATTCCTCGTGCGGGTGGTCCCCATCTTCATGCCAAGTGTCGTCGTGCCGGTGGAAGGGGTTGGTGGTGGGCATGATGGGGCTGCTCATTGCGGGGGGCTCTCCGTGCTTTGCAGCAGCCGTTCCATGTCCTGGCGCTCTTTGTTGTCGTAGCCGGGCTTTTCTTCGGGCTTGGCCCCATCCGGTTTGGGGGGCTCGGCGGCGGGCGTAGGAGTCGTCAAACGGTCCAGCGTTTGCTTCAGTTCCATCGCGTCCTTGGCCGTTCCGGCGGCTTCTTTAGCAGCATCCTTGGCGGCCATAAAGCTTTCCGGTATCAGGTTCTTCAGGGCGTCCGCCCCCACCTCAATGGCCGGTAAAGTCTTGGCTTTTTGCATCCATTGGGGCCGGGAGGACTTGTCCATCAGCCAATCGGCGGCGATCAGCACGATCGAGAGAATCACCGCTGCCCGCACCAGGCCGAACAAAAAGCCCAGCGACCGGTCGAGGTTGTTCAGGGCGCTGGCCTGCACGGTTTTGGAGAGTGCGCTGGTCACCAGCGACAGCACCAGAAGGGCTCCCAGGAACAGGACGATGGACGCTACCGCGTCGGCGGCCCAGTCGATGGGTATCATCCCGCGCGCGATGGGCTGGGCCAAGGGCAGGCCGTAGAGCGCGGTGAGGGCGGCACCCACCCACGCGCCGATGGACAGCACCTCGTGCACGAAACCGCGCATGAAAGCCAGGAGCGCGGATACCAGCAGGATGACGATGACCGCTGCGTCCAGGCCGTTGATGGGCAGGTTGTCCATAGCTTCAGTGACCTCTCTGCACGCCGTCGATGCCGAACATCGCCACGATGTCCTGCACGTGCCCGATCTCTTTCACGCTTAAATCGCCCGCGGCCGGTTTGGCGCGCTTTTCGTTGCCAGCGCTCTGTTTCGGGGCCCAGGCCTTCTTGAAGCCGAGCTTGCCCGCTTCTTTCAGTCTTAAGTCGCGCTGGGCCACGGCGCGCACTTCGCCCGACAGGCCGATTTCGCCGAACACCACGGCTTCGGCGGGCACCGGGTCGCCCGAGAGCGCCGAGAGCAGCGAGGCCGCGACGGCCAAATCCGCCGCCGGTTCCTGAATCCGCAAGCCGCCCGCGACGTTCAGATAGATATCGCTACCGCTTAAAGCAACACCGCAGCGGGCCTCTAAAACAGCCGTGATCATGTTCAGGCGGGCCATGTCCCAGCCCACCACGGCGCGGCGGGGCTGGCCGAAGCTGGAGGGGGCCACAAGGGCTTGAATCTCGATCAGCACGGGCCGTGTACCCTCGATGCCTGCGAACACGCAAGACCCGCTGACGTTGCCGCGCCGCTCGGCCAGGAACAGCGCCGACGGGTTGGGCACTTCGCGCAAGCCCATATCGGTCATTTCAAAGACGCCGATTTCATCCGTCGGCCCGAAGCGGTTTTTCACCGCGCGTAAAATCCGGAAATGATGGCCGCGGTCGCCCTCGAAATACAGCACGGTATCCACCATGTGTTCCAGCACGCGCGGGCCCGCCAGCGTGCCTTCCTTGGTCACGTGGCCGACGAGAAAGAGCGCGAAGCCGCGCTTCTTGGCCACTTGAATCAACTCATGCGCACATGTCCGAACCTGAGTCACCGTGCCCGGTGCGGAATCGACAGTGTCGGCGTACATGGTCTGGATGGAATCGATCACCGCCACGTCCAGGTGCGGCATGTTCTCCAGGCTCGCCACGATGTCGCGCACGTTGGTGGCCGCGGCCAGGTGAACGGGCGCGTTCTCCAGATTTAAGCGTGCGGCGCGCAGGCGCACCTGGTCGACCGCCTCTTCGCCGGTGATGTAGGCGCACGCGGCGTTTGCTAAACCTGCCACCGCTTGCAGCAGAAGTGTTGATTTGCCGATACCGGGGTCGCCGCCCACCAGCACCGCCGAACCCGCCACCAGGCCGCCGCCGCAGACGCGGTCCAGCTCGCCGATGCCGGTTTTGCGGCGGGGCGGGGCCGCCATCTGGCCCTTCAGGCCGACGAAATTGATCTTGGCGCCGCCCTTGCCGCCGGTCGCCCCCTTCGGCAACGTGCGCGGCGCTTCCTCGACAATCGTGTTCCACTCGCCGCAAGAATCGCACTTGCCCTGCCAGCGGGTGGTTGTTGCCCCGCAACTCTGGCAGACAAAGACGGCTTTCGCTTTTGCCATTTATCGTCGCAGCTGCATCTTGATGGGGCCTTCGGCGCGGCCGTTGACGAACTGGTCCACGTATTCGTTGCCGGAGCGGTCAACAGTCTTGGCGTCGCCCACCCAGATCAGGCGGCCTTCGTAGATCATCCCAATCCGGTCGCCGATCTTGCGCGCCGAGTGCATGTCATGGGTGATGCTGAGCGCCGTGATGCCCTTGTCGCGCACGCA
Source organism: Rhodospirillaceae bacterium (assembly GCA_016793085.1). GTDB lineage: Bacteria > Pseudomonadota > Alphaproteobacteria > Rhodospirillales > Rhodospirillaceae. Next base: position 17,691 of record JAEUKM010000298.1, on the reverse strand, counting down.
GGCGATGATCAGGTCGTTGATAACGTCGGCCATGATGGGGTCCAGGCCCGTCGTCGGCTCGTCGAAGAAAATGATCTCGGGGTTGCCGGCGATGGCGCGGGCTAGGCCCACGCGTTTCTGCATGCCGCCCGACAGTTCTGAGGGGGACAGATCGCCGACGCTGGCCGCAAGTCCCACTTTGGCCAGCGTTTCGATGGCGCGCTCTTTAGCCTGCTTGCGCGGCATGCGTTCGCCCTGCATCAGGCCGAAGGCCACGTTTTCCCAGACGGGCAGGCTGTCGAACAGGGCGGCGCCCTGGAACAGCATGCCGAATTTCTTGTTCACCTCGCCGCGCGTGCTGGCCGGAATGTGCGTGACGTCCGTGCCATCCACGTCTACCACGCCGCTGTCGGCGTTAAGGATGCCCAGGATGCATTTCAGCAGCACCGACTTGCCCGTGCCCGAGCCGCCGATAATGACAACCGATTCCGCCGGGGCGACATCGAGATCGATGCCGTTCAGCACCTGCTTGTCGCCGAAGGCCTTGCGCACGTCCTTCAGGTGAATTTTAGGCGCGCTGCTCATGTGGAAAAGAACAGTTCGGTAAGGAGATAGTTGGTGATCAGGATCAGGATCGAGGCCGAGACCACGGCGTTGGTGGTGGCCGCACCGACACCTTGCGCGCCGCCCTTCGAGTAGTAGCCGTTGTAACAGCCCATCAGCGAAATCAGGAATCCGAACACGGCGGCCTTCACCAGGCCCGAAATCACGTCCAGCGGCTGCACGAAGTCGGCGGTCGAGTTGATGTAGACGCCGGGGTTGAAGCCGAGTTTGTAAACACTGACAAGGTAGCCGCCGAAGACGCCGATGATGTCGGCCACCAGCACCAGAAGCGGCAGCATGAACAGGCCCGCCAGGATGCGCGGCACGACCAGGTACTTGAACGGATTGGTGGAAAGTGTTGAAAGTGCGTCGATCTGTTCGGTCACGCGCATGGTGCCGATTTCGGCGGCCATGGAGGCGCCGATGCGGCCCGCCACCATCAGGCCCGCCAGCACGGGGCCCAGTTCGCGGGTGATGGACAGCACGACCACGTTGGCGATGGCGCTCTCGGCCGAGAAACGCGCGAAGCCCGTGTAGCTTTGCAGGGCCAACACCATGCCGGAGAAAATGGCGGTCAGGCCCACCACCGGCAGCGAGTAATAGCCGATGTCGATCATCTGCCGCCCGATCAGGCGCGGATACAGGGGCGGGCGCACACAGTGCGACAGGGCCGTACCGGCGAAGATGGTCAGGCGCCCGATGTGGCCGAGGAAGCCCAGAACAACACGGCCGATCAGGGCAAGGAAGTTCATGGGCGGTTACGTCCCCGCCCGCGGTTGCGGGGCGGTGATGTAGCGGCGGTGGAAGCGGCTGCCGAGCGAAGTGAGGATTTCGTAGCCGATGGTGCCGGCGGCTTTCGCCACATCGTCCACGGTCACGACATTGGAGATGATGTCGATGAAGGCGCCCGGCTGGGCGGCGCTGTCGGGGACGTTGGAGACGTCGAAGGTCATCAGGTCCATCGAAACTCGGCCCAGAAGGGGCACCTTAAGTCCGTCCAGGACGCCTAAGCCCACCGCGCTCAGCGAACGCAGGTAGCCATCAGCATAACCCATTGAAACGGTTGCGATTTTTGCACCTTCTTGCACGTGTGCGGCGGCACCATATCCAACGTGTCCGGGTGAGTCAACGCGACGGACCTGGATGATGCGGGCCTTCAAATTCACCACCGGCAGCATGGGGTTAGGGGCCTTGGGCGTGGGGTTCACGCCGTACAGAGCCGCCCCCGGGCGGGCATAGTCGAAGTGCCACTCAGGGCCCAAAAAAATGCCGGAGGAATTGGCCAGCGAGGCCTTGGCGTCGGGGAATCTTGTCCGGAATGTGTCCCGCATCGCACGGAAGCGCCCCAGTTGAGCGCGGTTCATGGGGTTGGCCCCTTCGTCGGCGCAGGCCAGGTGGCTCATGATCATCTGCGGGTGTAGGCCCAGGAAGCCGTCGGGGTCGTCCATGAGCCCGGCGAATTCCCGCTCCGACAGGCCCAGGCGGTGCATGCCGGTATCCACCTGCACGATGCTCTCGGACAGCACCTCTTCCTTCAGGGCGTAGGCGCACCAGGCTTTCACGTGCTCGGGCGTGCTGAGGACGGGCATGACCTTGAAGGCCGCGTGGTCGCGCTCGGTGCCCTTGTTGGGGCCGTTCAGGCAGGCGATGCGGGGGCCTGGGCCCAGGATGTGACGCAAGGCGATGGCCCCGTCCAGGTGGGCCACGTAAAAGGTGACGCAGCCGGCACCTTGCAGGGCCCGGGCCACGGGCTCCAGGCCCAGGCCGTATGCATCCGACTTCACTACGGCGCCCATGTCGCAGCCAGGCGCCACACGTTTTTTCAGGATCCGCCAGTTCTCGGCAATGGCGGCCAAATCAATGGTCAGAATGGCCCCGGCGCGGTCCTCGGGGCGCGAGGCGGAGGGGCGCGCGGCGGTACCGGCGGGCGGGGACGTGCGGGACAGCATCACGGCTTTAAGAATCATAAAATCCGGGCAAACGAAAGCCTCAATTCGCCGGGAATTGAGGCTTTCTTGAGGTCATCGGCTTTATGGCGAAGGGGCCGCGCGCGGTGTGCCGGGTTCAAGCGCCTCAAGGGCCGGCAGGATGTGCTTTTCCAGAATTTCAGTGGTCTGTTGGTGCATATTTTTCTGGTTGTAGTTGGTGCTGAGGATGACAACTACGGCCCGAAGCGAGGGCAGCACCACGACCTTGTTCCCCCCGTTGCCCGACATGTAATGGCCGACATGCCCGGTTTTGACGCTCTGAAACGTGCGGCGCCACCAGAGGTACCCGTAGTCCTCATCCGATGTCGCCCGCAGATGCGGCGCCAGCATTTCGCTCAGCCACGCCTGCGATACGATTTTCCGTGAACCGATGACGCCACCATCCCGAACCAACCGGCCGAGCGCGAGGAAATCCCGTGCCCGCAGGCTCAGTTGCCCGCCGGACTGCACTTCGCCGTTGGGTGCGCGTTTCCAAACGGGATTCGTGATCCGCAGGTGTTCAAAGATACTGCTTTGCACAAAGTTCTCGAACGGTTGCCCTGAGGCTCGCTCGACAATACGGCCAAGCAAGAAAGCGCCCGCGGTGCAGTACGAGAAGCGGCCAAAACCGCCCGCACCGCGCGCATAGTTTTTTGCCGTCGGAATATCCAAGGCAAAGCGCGACCAGTCGGGAGTTTCGTACATTTTCTCTTCGTTGCCGGGGCTGTCGCGCCAGTCGTCGCAATCGAGTGCAGACGACATCGACAGTAGGTCGCGCACCGTTATGCTGTTCTTCAGCGGGCCATCGTCGGCGAAGGGTGCGCGGTCAGAAAAGAAACGATAAACCGGCGCATCCAAGCTCTCTATGTCATCGCGGTCGATTGCGATGCCCACAGCCAGGGCCGTAATGGACTTTCCGGCCGATCGCGCATCGATACGTGTTTCAGGCGTCGTGTCGCCGAAATACCGTTCGTACAAGATGGCGCCGTCCTGCTCGACAATGACGGCCTCAATCCGGCGATAAAGATTGCTTTCAGTCGAAGCCGTCAGTCCGGAAAGGTTCGCGTGATCAAACTCTTCGGCTTCGCCGCGCGCGCAACTTGCCGTCAGGCAGGCCGCTGCTGCAGCAATGAAGAAACGGGCCGATGCGGCGACACGCAAGCCGGACATACTACTCCATCGGGTCCGGCAGCATGCCGGCGTCGATGTGGTCGGAGAAGTGGGTGAAGTTGGGCTCGAAGTGCAGCTTCACCATGCCGATGGGGCCGTGACGCTGCTTGGCCACGATCACTTCGGCGACGTTGTGGGCGCGCTCGCAGGCTTCCTGCCACTGGGCGAAGCGGGTGTCGTAGTGCTCCTGCTTTTCCTCGGGTCGGCGCGCCGGTTCGCCCGCGCGCTCCAGGTAGTACTGCTCGCGGTAGACGAACATGACCACGTCCGAGTCCTGCTCAATGGTGCCTGATTCGCGCAAGTCCGCCAGTTGCGGGCGCTTGTCTTCGCGTTGTTCGACCGCGCGGCTGAGCTGCGAGAGCGCCAGCACGGGCACGTTCAATTCTTTCGCCAAAGCTTTTAAGCCACGGGTGATGGAGGAAATTTCCTGCACGCGGTTTTCGCTGCGCTCGGTACGGCTGGGCGCGATGAGCTGCAAATAGTCGATGACGATCATGCCCAGATTGCTGCGGCTGGGGTCGGCGTTGGCCCCTTTGCGCGCGGCGCGTGCCAAGCGGCGGCAGCGCGTGCGGATGGCCGACACCGTCACGGCGGGCGTGTCGTCGATGTAGAGCGGCAGATCGTTCAGCTCCTGGCTGGCACCCACCAGCCGCGCGAAGTCGTCATTGGACAACTTGCCGGTGCGGATTTCGTGGCTCGACAGGCGCGCGCGCTCGGAGAGAATACGCGTGGCCAATTGTTCCGACGACATTTCCAGCGAGAAGAACGCCACTGCCTTGCCGCGGTCCTCGGCGCTGTCGGTGCTGGCGTAATAACGCGCGGCGTTGAAGGCCATGGTGGTGGCCAGGGCGGTTTTGCCCATGCTGGGGCGCCCGGCCAGAATCAGAAGATCCGACTTGTGCAGGCCGCCCAGTTTGCGGTCGAGGTCCACGAGGCCCGTGGTCACACCCGCTAGCGCGCCCTCGCGGCGGTGGGCGGCCTCGGCCAGGTTCAACGCCGTCACCAGCGCGCGGTCGAAACTCTGGAAGCCGCCCTCGGTGGTGCCTTCCGAGGCCAGATCGAACAACTGCTGCTCGGCGTTTTCTATCTGATTCATGGCCGACTCCTCGGGCAGCACGTCGAAGGCGTCGTTGACCATGTTGTCGCCGAGCGCGATGAGCTGGCGGCGCAGGTGCAGGTCGTAGATCAGTTTGCCGTAGTCGGCGGCGTTGATGATGGTGACGACTGAGCCTGCGAGGGCTGCGATGTACTGCATGCCACCGGCGGCGATAATGGTTTCATCGCGCTCCAGGTACGTTTTCAGCGTCACCGGATTGGCCTGATGGCCCTGTTCCAGCAGCCGGATGATGGACTCGTACAGCTTGGCGTTGGCCGGGTCCGAGAAATGGAGAGGCAGCAGGAAATCCGACACCTTTTCGTAGGCGCGGTTGTTCATCATGATCGCGCCCAGAAGCGCCTTTTCGGCGTCGATGTTCTGCGGCGGCGCGCGGAAGGCGGACGAGACGGGCTCGACGTTGGTTGGAAACTGTGTGTTCATGGATGGGCTGTTTTAAACAGACCCTGGGGGGCACGCCACGCCAAAGCCATAAGCCCTTGAAATTTCTGATCTGCGCCCTGTGGATAAGGTGAATCACGGGAGCAGTTGCCCCGTTTAGGCGCGTTTCGCGCGAAGTAAAATACACCCGGTTTGAAAACCGCTTTTGCGCTTATAACAACGTTAGAAATTAGCCGCCCCGTTTGGATGTTTTGTGACCGAATCGCCTCCGCCGTCAGCGTCTCTCTGGGCGCCTTTGAAACGCCCGCCGTTCCGCAACCTCATGGGCGCGGTGGTGGTCTCCAACACCGGCTATTTCATGCAGACGGTGGCCGCGGCCTACCTGATGCGGCTCTGGAGCGGGGGCGACCCCTTCATGGTCTCCCTGGTGCAGACGGCCCTGTTCATCCCGCCCGTTTTGCTGCTTCTGCCCGCCGGGGCGCTGGTCGATATGCTCGACCGCCGCCGGTTCATGATCTTCGCCCAAGGCTGGATGATGGTCATGGCGGCGGCCCTCACGGTCTTGGTGGTGTCGGGCGTGCAAAGTCCATGGCTGCTGCTGGCCTTTCTGGTGTTGTACGCGACGGGCTACGCGCTCAACACGCCCAGCCAGTCGGCCATCTGGGCCGAGATGGTGGGCTTAAAGGAAGTGCCTCAGGCGGTGGCGCTGTATTCGCTCATGAACAATGGCGCCCGCATTGTTGGGCCGTCGGTGGCGGGGGCGCTGATCCCGGTTTTGGGCGCGGCCAGCATGATCGCTTTCAACGCACTGGCTTACACGGGCGTCATCGCGGCCCTGGTGTCGTGGCGGCGGGCCTCGCCACCTCAGCGTCCGCGCAGCGCCCAGCCGTGGCTGCAAACCCTGTTCGGGGCGTTTGCCTTTGCCCGCACATCACCACCTTACCGCGCGCTTCTCATCCGGGGCGGCATTTTCTTTGTCGTCTCCTCGGTCTTTCTCGCCATCCTGCCGTCTAAAGCGCCCGAACCCGACGACTTCGGCGCGATTTTCAGCTTCATGGGGCTTGGGGCCATTCTTGGCGTGCTCTGCTATCAGCGCGTGGCGCAGCGCTATGCGCGCGACTGGATCGTCGCCTACGCGATTTTCGTCAACGCGCTGGCGCTGCTCGCCATGGCCTTCGCGCAGACCGTGCCGGCCCTGGGTCTGCTAACGGGGGCTGGGGGCTTCACGTGGTTCTTCGTCATGTCGAGCATCCAGGTAGGCGCGCAGATGGTGCTGCCCGACGAGATGCGCGGGCGCGGTATGGCGCTGATCAATCTCATTCTCATGGGCGGGTATGCGTTCGGCTCGCCGCTGTGGGGCGTCATCGCGCGGCTAACAAATCCCAATGTCTGCCTGGCCCTGGCCGGGTGCGGCTCATTGGCGGCGCTGGCCCTGACGTACCGGATGAAACTGCCCGAAGACCGGGCTGAGTAACGGGCCTAACTGATCGCCCTAAAATCGACCACGTGCACGTCGCCGTTCTCGGTGCCGGCCAATAATCTATCCCCGTCAGGCGTCCAGGCCAGCACTGACACCGCGCTGTTCTCTTTGTCCGTGAAGGGCTCGGCGATGGGCATCACGCGCGGGCTGCCGGGCTGGCCGACGATCACCTTGCCGTTCTCGAAGCCCGCCGCAATCACATCCATCTTGGGGTGCGCGGCCACGCACGTGACCGGCGGGCCGTTCATCATGCCGCCGAATTCCTGCGGCGCCTTGCCCATGGGCCCGCCGCCGGTGAAGGGCCAGCAGATCACGGTGTCGGCTCCGCCGGTCGCCAAGAACTGTCCGCGCTTCACGAACGACAGCGCCCGGATTTTTGCGCCGTAACCTTCCATGCGGAAATGTTGGCCGTCGGACAGTCTCCAGCCGTGCAGCGAATTTTCTTGCATGGTGGAAACGACGTAATCGCCGTCGGGGCTCCAGGTCACCTGCAGGTGCGAGCCTTTCCAGGGTAGCGCTTGGGCTTGGCCGTCCTTGGTGGCCAGCCACCACAGGCTGACGGAATCATAATGCGACACCGCAAGCCTGCGGCCCTTGGGATTGATCGCCAGCCCGCCGACGGATGAGGCGTGGGTCACCTTGCGCGGTTCGTCGCCTTTCTTTTTGCCCTGGATGAACACATCTTTTCCCGAGGCGTAGGCGCGGTAGCCGGTTTCGGTGGCGGTCACGTGTTCCACCCACTTGCGGCCAAGATCGGCCACGACCTCCGTGGCTCCGTCCACATCGATCTTCACCAGCTTGCCGTCATCGCCGCCGGACAGGAACGCGCCCTTCACCATGTCGGGCGACAGGCACATGGCGCTGCCTTTGTGGACTTCGATGACTTTGAAACCATCGGCGGCGGCCGTCAGATCGAGGATGCGAACCGTGCCGTCGCCGAAGTTGCAGACGAAATAGCGGCTGTCGGGTGTCGCATAAGCGCCGATGGTGTAAGCATCGGCGAACCAGGACATGCCCTTGGTTTCAACAAGCGGGGCGAGGGACATGATGCGTCTAAGCGGTGATTAAGCGATTTCGCAGGCTTTGAAGCCCGCCTTTAGCGCCTCGAAATCCAAATCACGGCCGATGAACACCATGCGACTCTTGCGACTGTCTTTCGCGGGCCAGGGCCCGGCGAAGGCGCCTTCCGACATCATGTGCACGGCCTGGAACACATAACGGTTTTCAGCGTCGGCCAGGTTCAGAATGCCCTTCGAGCGCAGGATGGTCTGGCCTTTCGAGGCCAGCACGTCGTTGATCCAGTCGTTGAACTTGGCGGGGTTCAGGGGCTTGTCGGTCGACAGCGAGATGCTGTCCATGTCCTCGTCGTGGTAGTGCTCATCGGCCCCATGATCATGGCCGTGGTGGTGATCGTGATCATGATGGTCATGCTTATGATCATGATCGTGACCGTGTTTTTCTTTGGGCAAGAAATGCGGCTTGATATCGAGAATGCGCGACAGGTCGAAGCTGCCCTGGTCGAGAATTTTATCGATGGCGATGTTGCAGCGCTCGGTCTTGTGAATCCGGGCAAAGGGGTTCAGGGCGCCCAGTTTCTGTTCCACCTTCGCAAGTTCATCGGCCGAGACGGCATCGGTCTTGTTCAGCAGCAGAATATCGGCGAAGGCAATCTGGTCCTTGGCCTCGGGGCTGTCGGCCAGGCGCTGTAAAACATGTTTGGCGTCCACCACCGTCAGCACCGAATCTAGCTTGGTGCGCTTTTTCACGTCTTCGTCGGCGAAGAACGTCTGCGCCACGGGGGCGGGGTCGGCCAGGCCCGTGGTTTCCACCAGGATGGCGTCGAACTTGCCTTTGCGCTTCAGCAGGCCGCCGATGATGCGGATCAGGTCGCCGCGCACGGTGCAGCAGATGCAGCCGTTGTTCATCTCGAACACTTCTTCGTCGGCCCCCACGACTAAATCACTATCAATGCCGATCTCGCCGAACTCGTTGACGATGACGGCGAATTTCTTGCCGTGGTCTTCCGACAGCACGCGGTTGAGCAGCGTGGTCTTGCCCGCACCCAGGTAGCCGGTCAGGACGGTGACGGGAATTTGCGCGCTCATCGGGGGAACTCCGGGGGCTTTCTTAAATTGTGCTGCGTTTATATAGGCGGGGGTGCCGGTTCGGCCACTCCCCAAAACAAAACCGGCGTGAGGCTGCCCCCACGCCGGTTGAATTTTTTAAGCCGCAGGCTGGCTTTAGGCGGCCGGGGCTTCTTCCGCCGGAGCGGCCTCTTCGGCTTCGGCCGGGGCCGAGGCGTTCAGCAGCTTCTCGGCGTCTTCGGGGCGCTCGAGCAGGTTGGCGGCCTGGGCGGCGTCGATGTCGGCCTTTTCCATCGAGCGGGCGACGGTCACTTCCACGGTCACCTTCACGTCGGCGTGCAGGCGCACCGGGATCTTGGTCACGCCCAAGGTCTTGATCGGGTTGGCCAAGGCCACCTGGGTGCGTTCCACCTTGAACTTCTCGGCATTCAACGCATCGGCGATGTCGCGCGCGCTGACCGAGCCGTACAACTGGCCGCCTTCACCAGCCTGGCGCACCAGGACCAGCTTGAAGCCGTCCAGCTTGCCGGCGATGCCTTGCGCGGCGTCGCGGTTCTTGGCGTTCAGGGCTTCGAGTTCCGAGCGCTTGCTTTCGAAGTACGCCACGTTTTCCTTGTTCGCGCGCAGGGCTTTCTTCTTCGGCAGAAGGAAGTTGCGGGCAAAGCCCGGCTTCACGTTCACGACGTCGCCGAGCTGGCCCAAGCGCTCGATCCGTTCCAACAAAATCACCTGCATCACACGCCTCCTTGCGGCCGAGCGTCCATGCGCTCCCGCAGTTTCAAAAAGTGGTCAACCAGTCCCAAACTCACCAGCACCGCAAACGACAACGCCGACGTCAGCAGGGCCAGCACGTAAAACCCGGCCAGCAGCATGCTGGCATTACCCAGCCGTCCAATGCCGCAGTGAACAACCGTCAGTCCCTGCAGCAGCAACGGCAAACACATCACCATCGCGACGTTCTTGGCGACAAACCCTAAGTCGCCGCCGGCCAATCCCGCCACCGCGAAACTGGCCCCGAACACCGCGATGAACCAGCCCGGCACCGCCATCCGGCGGTACGAAGGGCTGGGCCATCTCGCGTAGCCCAACCGCACCAGAAGGCCTTGGGCCAGGGCGGCACTTGCAATCGCACGCAAGCACCAGTTCCAACCCGCCGCCCCCGGAAGCAGACTGACCGAGGCGCGCAGCGTTTCCGCCGCCTGGTTCATCTGCTCGGTCTCGCCTTTTGCCGCGGCCATGGCCGCGATCATCTCGGCGAGGAGCTTATCCATCCCGGCTTTGAGCGATGCCTCTAGCCCGTCGGGGCCTGCCGGCATCATCACCAAAACCAAACCCAGTACAGCGCAGCCCGCCAGCGCCAGCCAGCATGCGCCGAAACCCAGCGCGACACCGGCGGGCTTGCTCCCTTCCGCTTCCTGGTTGGCGAACCGCGTGAGAAGCGCGACCGGCAACACATCGAACAGAAGGTAGATCAGCGCGCCACCAAACGAACCCATCAGGATGGTGACGGTGACCGCACCGCCCATCACCGCCACCGACAACACGGCCGGGCCTAAGCCCAGCACCGCCATCGCCAGCGGCAACGATGAAAACAACAGCCCGAACGCGACTCCGAACAGCGACCCTTGAAGGGCTGCGACCAGCAACGTGGCGCCAAAGACGCCTGCGGCGACAGCCAGGAGCGCGGAGCGGTTCATGGCGCTAACCGAGAACCCTGCTTGTCACACGGCTCTCGGTCATAACGTGCATCAGCTCGCGATAACGTACGGCAGCAGGGCCAGGAAGCGCGCGCGCTTGATGGCACGGGCCAACTCGCGCTGCTTCTTGGTCGAGACCGCCGTGATGCGGCTGGGGACGATCTTGCCGCGCTCGGAGATGTAGCGCTGCAGCAAGCGGACGTCCTTGTAATCGATCTTCGGCGCGTTCTCGCCCGTGAACGGGCAAGACTTGCGGCGACGGAAAAAGGGACGACGTGTCTTGTTCATTTATGCCGCTCCTGCGTCTTCGCTGGCGCCGCCCGAACGGCGGCCGGACTCGAAGTGACCGCCACGGCCACCGCGATCACCGCGCTCGCCACGGTCACCGCCGCCGAAGCTGCGGCCACCGCCGCCGAAGCCACCGCGGCCACCGCCGCCGAAGCCACCGCGACCGCCGCGTTCTTCACGCTCGCCACGGTCTTTGTTCTGGAGAACGGCCGAGGGGCCTTCTTCCAGGGTTTCGACCTTCACGGTCAGATAGCGCAGCACATCTTCGTTGATGCGCATGCGGCGCTCGTATTCCTGAATGGCCGGGGCCGGGGAATCGAGGTTGAAGAAAATGTAGTGGCCCTTGCGGTTCTTCTTCACGCGGAACGTGAGCGAACGCAGGCCCCAATTTTCACGCTTGGTGACTTTGGCGCCACCTTCAGAGAGGATCTTGGTGAGGTCATCGGCGAGGGTATCGACCTGGGTGGTCGACAAATCCTGACGCGCGATCACCACGCTTTCGTAAAAAGCCATGGCTCTTGGACTCCTTATGGCTTGTCTCGTCTGGTCGCCGACCATCGGCGCCCGACATAGCCGACCCCACAAAAGGGCCGGCAAGGAGCTATGGAAGGCGCGGAATATATACATTTCAGGGCCTCAGACAAGGCCGCTGCGAAATTTAATTCACAGTAAAATCAATAACTTAGCGCGCTTTCAGGACTCGTTAAGGCAGAAAAGCGTGCGTTAACGCGCCCCCGTTGTGCTCAAGGTCTGCTTTGCGGGGCGCTTTGGCGGGGGATTCGGGCTCGGGCTTGGCGGCCGCCTTGGCCGCCGAGACCAGTTGAATCCGCAAAAAATCTTTTAGCGTCATGTGGCGGCGCTGGGCGGCGGCGGCCAGGATTTCCAATTCCTCGCTGGTGGCCGCGATGGACAGTTCCACGGTGGGGGTGCGGCGGGCGGGGATAGCGCGGGCGGAACCGGCGAGGATACGGGCCATGGCGCTTACTCCGCCGCGACCGGCACATCGGCGTCGGCTTGCGCCAGACCTTCCGTGGGCCGGTACTCCAGAATGTCGCCGGGCTGGCAGTCCAGGTACGCGCAGATGCGCTCGAGCGTCGAGAAGCGCACGCCTTTGATCTTGCCCGATTTCAGCAGCGACATGTTCTGCTCTGTGACGCCGACGAAGGCCGCGAGGTCTTTGGATTTGACCTTGCGCCGCGCCATCATCACATCGAGATTCACAACAATCGACATATCATCCGGGCCTATAAAATCGAGGCGTTTTCATCGGCGAGCTTGCGGCCTTCCTCCAGCACGCGTGCGATTAGCACGAACACCGCGCCGAAGAAGAAGGCGACAACCTGGTCACTCGACAGGCCCAGGGCCAGCACGCGCTGGCCGGGCGGGTTGTTGAGGGTCAGCACCATCGACAGCAAACCGTCGGTCAGGAACTGCACCACGATCACCATCAACACCGACCAGGCGAAGATTTTTAAGGCCCGCGTGTTCTCCAGGGTGAAGATGCGGCCCGCGCCGAAGCCCGCCAGCAGTTTGCGCAAATTCCACAGCCCGAAGATCATGGTGCTCACGGGCGCCATGGTGACGGTGATTCCCAGCATGACCTGCTCGGCGCTCAAGGTTTCGGGCACGGCGTAATCGCGCGCGATGCCCAGCCGGCTGGCCATAGTCGAGCCCCAGGTGTCGAAGGACAGCCAGCCCGCCACCACCCAGAGGGGCAGGAAGATCATCAGGGCCAGGCAGACCCAGCCCAGGATGCGGCTGACGGCGCTTAAACGTTCCAGATCGGTCATCGGCCCCTCGGTGCAACAAAGCCGAGTAATAATAAATTAAAGTAAAACAATAATCAATTCCGATAAAACAGCCATTCAGCAGGGGCGCTGACAAGCCCAAAACGCCAGCCGCATCAGGCACTTCGCGGTTGCCGCTTCGGCCATCTGCCTTGACACTCTGGCCGTTTCCCCGCACTTCACGCGCCCTCTAACGCGCAGAGCGCCACGCACACAGCACGAAGGATCAGGCGGCATGAGTTGGGCCTACGTTTTCCCCGGTCAGGGGTCGCAAGCGGTCGGCATGGGCAAGGACTTGGCCGAGGCTTTCCCGGAAGCCCGCGAGATTTTCGGCGAGGTCGATGAGGCCCTGAAGCAGAACCTCTCGAAGCTGATGTTCGAAGGCCCTGAGTCCGATCTGACGCTGACCGAAAACGCCCAACCGGCGCTCATGGCCGTCAGCCTGGCGGTGGTGAAAGTGCTGGAGAAGCAGGGCAAAGTTTCCATCCGCAATACCGCGCGCTATGTGGCCGGGCACTCGCTGGGGGAATACTCAGCACTCGCCGCCGCGGGCTCGCTTGCGCTGTCGGACGCCGCGCGCCTTCTGAAGACACGCGGCCAGGCCATGCAAAAGGCGGTGCCGGTTGGTTTGGGCGCCATGGCCGCACTTCTGGGCCTGGAACTTGACCAGGCGCAGGCGGTGGCCGCCGAGGCTTCGGCCAACGGCGAGATTTGCGCGGCCGCCAACGACAACGCGCCGGGGCAGGTGGTGATTTCGGGTCATGCGGCTGCCGTGCAGCGCGCCATCGACATCGCCAAGACCAAAGGGGCCAAGCGTGCGATCATGCTGGCCGTCAGCGCCCCGTTCCACTGCGCGCTGATGAAGCCCGCCGCTGACGTGATGGCCGAGGCCTTGGCGAAGGTCGAGATCATGGCCCCCTCGGTGCCGGTCATCGCCAACGTGACGGCGGCGACGGCGATTGACCCCGACGAAATCCGCAATCTGCTGGTGGAACAGGTGACCGCCATGGTGCGCTGGCGTGAAAGTGTACTTTTGATGCAGCAGGCGGGGGTCGACACCCTGATCGAAGCGGGTTCGGGCAAGGTGCTGACGGGCCTGGCCAAGCGCATCCACGGCGACTTGAACGGCATCAGTATTCAAGGGCCCAAGGACGTCGAAGAATTCTTGAAACGAGTGTAGGGGAGCGCTTCATGTTCGATCTCACCGGCAAGACCGCGTTAGTCACGGGCGCCAGCGGCGGCATCGGCCGCGCCGTCGCCATTGCCTTGCACCGCCAGGGCGCCACGGTCGCGCTGCACGGTACGCGCAAAGAGGTGCTGGAAACGCTGGCGGGCGAACTGAAGGACCGCGCGCATGTTCTGGTCTGCAATTTCTCGGACACCGAAGCAGTGGAAAAGCTGGTGCCCGATGCCGAAGCCGCCATGGGCCAGCTCGACATTCTGGTGAACAACGCCGGCATCACCCGCGACGGCCTAATCCTGCGCATGAAGGACCAGGATTTCTGGGACGTCATCGGCGTCAACTTAGGCACCGCCTTCCGGCTGTCGCGCGCCGCCGTGAAAGGCATGATGAAGCGCCGGTTTGGCCGCATCATTAACATCTCCTCGGTGGTAGGGGTGACGGGCAACCCCGGCCAGGTGAACTACGTGGCCTCGAAAGCGGGCCTGATCGGCATGACCAAGTCGCTGGCCCAGGAAGTGGCCAGCCGCAACATCACGGTGAATGCTGTCGCCCCCGGCTTCATCGCCAGCGCCATGACCGATGCGCTGAACGAGGAACAGAAGAAGCGCATCACCGATTCCATCCCGCTCGCCCGCATGGGTACGGGCGACGATGTGGCCGCGGCAGTCGCTTACCTCGCCAGCGCGGAAGCCGCTTACGTCACCGGTCAGACCCTGCACGTCAACGGCGGTTTGGCGATGATTTAGCCGCAAAATCAGAAGTTTAGGGGCTCCGGTGCGGCCCTAGCCAAGCCAAAGGGGATATGCTACCACGCTGTCAACTTTGGGGTGGCGGACACGCCCAAACCCTTCAGCTGATGAATCCGTTTATCTGAACGAACATCTCCTAGCCGCATCACAACTACTCGCATCAAACAATAAGAGCGTGAGGAAAGAGGAATGAGCACGGTCGCCGAGCGCGTAAAAAAAATCGTCGTCGAACACTTGGGTGTCGAAGAAGCCAAGGTGACGGACAATGCCAGCTTTATCGACGACTTGGGTGCCGATAGCTTGGACACCGTCGAACTGGTGATGGCTTTCGAAGAAGAATTTGGGGTGGAAATTCCCGACGACGCGGCCGAGAAAATTCTCACCGTGAAAGACGCCATCGCGTTCATCGACGCGAACGCAAAGAAATAACCGCAGGCTTGAAAGCCCGGGGCGGACACACGTGTTCGCTGTTATCTGAAGTTTCGCATGGGACCTGGGCCAACCGGGTCCCATCGCCGTTTGTGGGCTTTGGGGTTTTTAGGCCCTACATAAACGGCGTAGATTGTCTGTTCAGATCCATGAGTGAGGCAGGTCGGCATGGCTTTTGAAAATAAACGCGTCGTCGTCACCGGCATCGGTCTTGTCACGCCGCTCGCGAACGGCGTGACTGGCACGTGGGAACGTTTGCTCGCGGCCAAGTCGGGCATCGACACGCTCACGCGCTTTCAGGTGGACGATCTGCCGTGCCGCATCGGCGGCGCCGTGCCGACGGCCGAGGACCATCCGTACCGTTTCATCTTCGACAACGTGGTGAGTTCCAAGGAACGTCGCCGCATGGACGATTTCATCGTTTATGCCATCGGCGCGGCCGACGAAGCGATCAAGGATTCCGGCTGGGTGCCGCCCGACGACGAAGCCCGGGAACGCACCGGCGTGATGATCGGCTCTGGCATCGGCGGTTTGGCGACTATCGACGAGACGGCCCAGACCTTGGCCGCTCAAGGTCCGCGCCGCGTCAGCCCGTTCTTCATTCCGGCCAGCCTGATCAACCTGGCTTCGGGCCAGGTGTCGATCAAGCACGGCTTCAAGGGCCCCAACCATGCGCCGGTGACCGCCTGCGCCACGGGGGCTCATGCGATTGGTGACGCCTGCCGTCTCATCAAGTACGGCGATGCCGATGTGATGGTGGCGGGCGGCGCTGAATCGGCGCTGTGTCGTTTGGGCATGGCGGGCTTTGCCGCAGCCAAGGCCTTGTCGACTTCATACAACGACACGCCCACCAAGGCCTCGCGCCCTTGGGACAAGGGCCGCGATGGTTTCGTCATGGGCGAAGGCGCGGGCGTGGTCGTGCTGGAAAGCTACGAGCATGCGAAAAAACGCGGTGCGAAAATTTACGGTGAAATCCTGGGTTATGGCCTGTCGGGCGATGCCTATCACATCACCGCGCCCTCGGAAGACGGCTCGGGCGGGTTCCGCGCCATGCGCGCGGCCATGCGCGATGCGAAGTTGAATTTCTCCGACATCGACTACATCAACGCCCACGGCACCTCGACACCCAAGGGCGACGAGATCGAACTGAACGCCGTGAAGCGCCTGTTCGGCGATGCGGTGAACCAGCTTTCGATGTCCTCGACCAAGTCGGCCATCGGCCATTTGCTGGGGGCCGCGGGTGCGGTGGAAGCGATCTTCTCGATCCTGGCTTTGCGCGACCAGATGGCCCCGCCGACCCTGAACCTGGATGACCCCTCGGAAGGCTGCAACATCGACCTCGTGCCGCATACGGCCAAGCAGCGCAAGATCCGTTACGCCCTGTCGAACTCCTTCGGGTTCGGCGGTACCAACGCTGCCCTGGTTCTCGGTCCGGCCCCGTAAAAGGTTCTGTCCATGCGCGACCGTCTGCTCACCGCATTTCTGTCGCTCATTGCGCTGGCGCTAGCCATCGTCATCGGCGCGTACCTGTGGTCGCTGAACGCCATCAACGCGCCGGGCCCTCTGAAACAGCCCGCGACCCTGATCATCAAGCCCGGCAGCGGGCTTGGCGCCATCGCCCGCCAGCTCGACGAGGCAGGCGTGGTGGTGAACAACTACCTGTTCGAGTGGGAGGCGCGCCGCACCGGCCAGGCGGGCAACCTCAAGCCCGGCGAATACAAGTTCGAGCCCGCGGGCAGCATCAGCGCAGTACTGGATAAATTGGTCAAACGCGACGTGGTGGCGCGCTTTGTTACCATCCCCGAAGGGCTGGTCACGGCGGATATCATAAAAATCCTCGGCGCCGCCGAAGGCCTGATGGGCGATACGGACGCCACAGTACCCGACGGCGCGCTGCTGCCCGAAACCTACCGCTACGAATGGGGCGATACGAAAACAGCCGTGATCGAACGCATGCGCAAGGCGCGCGAGACGGCCCTTGCCGATCTCTGGGCGAAGCGCGCGCCCGATCTGCCGCTGGACAGTCCTGAGCAGGCGATGGTGCTGGCCTCCATCGTCGAGAAGGAAACGGGTGTCGCCGCCGAGCGCCCCAAGGTGGCGGGTGTGTTCATCAACCGCCTCAAGAAGAAGATGAAGCTGCAATCCGACCCTACGGTGATCTACGGCATCAATCCCCTGGGCCTCGACCGCGAGTTGACGCGCGCCGATCTTGCCGCCGCAACTCCCTACAACACCTATGTCGTTGATGGCCTGCCGCCTTCGCCCATCGCGCATCCGGGTCTGCAATCCATTGCCGCCGTCTTGAACCCCGAGGCGACCGATGCCCTCTACTTCGTCGCCGACGGCACGGGGGGGCATGCGTTTGCCGACACCCTGGCCGAGCACAACAAGAACGTCGCCCGCTGGCGCAAGCTGAACGCTCAGGCCCCGGCTGCCGCGCCCGAGGCCAAGCCAGCACCGGCCAAAGCGCCCGCCAAAACTGCTCCCGCCAAGCCGAAAGCCAAGTAGCGTTCAACATCCCGCGAGCCAACACAGTGGTGTTTGTTTCCGGGGGGCCACTTCGCGTATGAGTGCTCGCAACCGAATTTAAGCCGCCGCGTCCATCCTTAACCGCAAGAGAACAATCCCCCGATGATCGAGATGCTGACCGACCCCGCCCTGTGGGCCGCCTTCCTGACGCTGGCCGCGCTGGAAATCGTCCTTGGCATCGACAACATCATTTTCCTGTCCATCGTCACGGGCAAACTGCCCGCCCACCAGCAAGCCAACGCCAGGCGCAT